>JANXSK010000152.1 GCA_025352695.1 Ferruginibacter sp.
ACTTACTAATTTTGAAGTTTGGAAAATTGCGATTGTATTAGCTATTGTGGCAAGCTTAGAAACTTTGCTATGTGTAGAAGCCACTGACAAAATGGACCCTGACAAAAGAATTACACCTACAAACAGGGAATTAAAAGCACAAGGTTTGGGAAATGTTATTTCTGGATTAATTGGAGGTTTGCCAATTACACAGGTAATTGTTCGTAGTTCGGCAAATATAAATTTTGGTGGTAAAACAAAATTATCTGCCATTCTTCACGGTGTGTTTTTATTAATAAGTGCTATTACTATCGCAAGTGTTTTAAATATGATACCGTTAGCAAGTTTAGCTGCAATACTTTTAATGGTGGGTTACAAATTAGCTAAACCATCATTTTTTAAAGATATGTATAAGTTGGGCTGGGAACAGTTTGTGCCTTTCACCGCAACAGTGGTAGCCATATTGGCAACCGATTTATTAAAAGGAATTACAGTAGGAATACTTTTTGGTATCTTTTATACGCTGCGCCATAGTTATCGCAATTCACATCATTTAAAAGAAATAGAAACAACTGAAAACGGGCAGGAAGTACATCATCTTGAACTGGCACAGGAAGTATCATTTTTTAATAAAGCAAGTGTATTGAAAGTGTTAGATGCAATTCCTGTCAATTCAAAAGTAGTTATTGATTGTTCCAAATCTAAATCTATTGCTTATGATGTAATTGAGTTGATAAAAGATTTTGAAACAAATGCAAAAACAAAAAACATCACTGTCGAGAAAATTAATTTATCAGAACTGGCGGATACTTAAAATAACATTTTATAATATATAAACAAAACAAGACTATAACACTAAATATATAATCAGCAAATATTACACTTCACAAAAAAGGTACTAATTTTTTAAATCAAAAACTTAAAATATTGTCCCGAAGACATAATGAAATTATAGCTGCTTACGAATTCTGTAGGATAGAAAATTAAACTACAAGTAAAAGTAAACTATGTGTGATAAAATTGCTTCTATCTGGTTACGAAATTATGGGATCTGCCCAATGCAAAACATTTTAAGTAACAATAGCGGAAACATCAAAGGCATTATAAAGACATATAAAAAAAAGAAAAACAAAACTTTTTAAATGTAAAATAAATGATTAATAAAAAAACATTGACGTGTTATAACTATTTACATTCTTTTGTTTTTTAATATATCCCTCAAATACTGGTCAAATAATAAAAATATTTAAAAACAAAATCAATCTCAAATAATATTATTCAACAATATTCCTTTCACTAACAATTAAAAATAACAGATGAAAACATTAACAAAAGAAATGCAAAATGCCATAACCCCGTTAATGGCTTTAGACCTACTAAAGGAGGGCAACAAAAGATTCGTAAATAATCTAAAAGTAAATCGCAACCTGTTACAACAGGCAAATGAAACATCAGACGGGCAACATCCTTTTGCTGTAATGCTTAGTTGCATAGACAGCCGGACTTCCGCCGAATTAATTTTTGACCAAGGTCTGGGAGATATTTTTAGTGTTCGTATTGCAGGTAATATTATCAACGAAGATATTTTAGGCAGTATGGAATTTGGTTGTAAAGTAGCAGGCTCAAAAATAATTGTTGTTTTAGGACACACCAAATGCGGTGCAGTAAAAGGTGCTTGCGACCACGTAGAAATGGGCAACCTAACAGCATTATTAAGTAAGATACAGCCTGCGGTTTATGATGAAAAAACCGAAACAGAAAATCGTAACTCTGGCAACAATGAGTTTGTAGAAAAAGTAGCAACCATCAATGTAAAAAGAACGGTGCATGCCATTATAGAACGCAGCCCCATTTTAAAAGAAATGATAGAGAGCGGAGAAATAGGGATTGTTGGCGGGATACACGACATTACAACAGGACATGTAACTTTTTTTGAAGACAAAATAATTATAACCACTTAAAACTTTTCCGATAACAAATTGAAAGGCCACAGACGACCAAGAGGGCATGCGCTTAACATAGTAGCTTGTTAAAATACTGGCTGACACTTAATCGGGTGCATTTCAAATTAGCTACGTACCTTAACTAATTGAAATGCACCCGATTCCAGCTCCGCATTATCTGTTTAGTTTTTTTGTTGTTATCTGCAACGTAGTTTTTTAATCATCATCGGTTGCAGGCAGATGGAATGTTTTCCGTACCTCGCCAAGCCCTGATCAATACAATTTTTAAAGCCGTTTGTACGCTCAGTAACATCCACTAACTTCACAGCCTGATTAATTTTATAAAATAACGGGTATGCATTTCCATCGAAAAAATTATTCCAATCAGGAACTTATCAACCTGTATAAAAACATGTTACTACCGAGGTTGATAGAAGAAAAGATGTTGTTATTATTGCGGCAGGGAAAAATTTCCAAATGGTTTAGCGGAATTGGTCAGGAGGCAATAGCCGTAGGAGTTACGATGGCATTGCAAGACGATGAGTGGATATTGCCATTGCACAGAAATTTGGGAGTGTTCACTTCTCGAAATATGCCTTTAAGTAAGTTGTTTAAGCAATGGCAAGGCAATATAGATGGTTACAGTAAGGGCAGGGAAAGGAGCTTTCATTTTGGGAGCAAAGAACATCATATATGTGGTATGATTTCTCACCTTGGTCCGCAAATGGCCATTGCAGATGGGATGGCTTTAGCACACAAACTTAGTAATAGCAACAAAGTTTCTGTAGCATTTACTGGCGATGGAGGCACAAGCGAAGGTGATTTTCACGAAGCACTCAACGTGGCCGCTGTATGGGATTTACCCGTAATTTTTATCATTGAAAATAATGGATACGGGTTAAGCACTCCGGTTAATGAACAATATCGTTGCTTTAGCCTTGTTGAAAAAGCCAGGGGCTATGGCATGGAAGGCATACAGATAGATGGCAATAATATTTTAGAAGTGTATGATACTATTAAAGGGATTAGGGAATACTGCATTACCAATCAAAAGCCGTATTTAATAGAGTGCATGACTTTTAGAATGCGTGGACATGAAGAAGCTAGCGGAACCAAATATGTACCGCCTCATTTATTTGAGTTGTGGCAACAAAAAGACCCCATCAAAAACTACGAAAATTATTTGGTTGAACAAGGTGTTATTACAGAACAAACGCTGTTGGATATCCATGCGGAATTGAAGGAATACATTGAAACTGAATTAAAAAAAGGTGCCGATGTTGTGCCAATTCTACCCGACACCGAAGAAGAGTTGGAGGATATATATGCCTATCCAAATTATAAGCCTGTTTACTTAAATCAGTCACCAATTAAGCCAGCACTGGAAAAACGTTTTGTTGATGGCATAAAAGATGGTCTGTACCAATCTATGGTTCAACATCCCAACCTTATTATTATGGGGCAGGATATTGCTGAATACGGAGGCGCTTTTAAAGTAACTGAAGGTTTTGTAGCATCTTTTGGAAAGGAAAGAGTTCGCAATACGCCTATTTGTGAAAGCGCTATTGTTGGCGTTGCGCTTGGTTTAGCAATGGAAGGATACAAAGCTGTAATGGAAATGCAGTTTGCAGATTTTGTTACAGTGGGGTTTAACCAGATCATCAATAATTTAGCAAAAATTCATTACCGTTGGGGACAAAATGCAGATGTAGTAATTCGTATGCCAACAGGTGGTGGCGTTGGTGCAGGGCCATTTCACAGTCAAAGCAATGAAGCATGGTTTGTACATACTCCTGGTTTAAAAGTAGTGTATCCTTCAACACCACAGGATGCCAAAGGTTTGTTGATTGCCGCTATCAATGACCCTAACCCTGTATTATTTTTTGAGCACAAAGCATTGTATAGAAGCATAAGCGGCCCCGTACCTGAAAACTATTACGAAATTGAAATTGGTAAAGCAAGGGTGGTACAAACCGGAGATGACATCACCATTATAACGTATGGTGCAGGCGTTCATTGGGTCATGCAGTATGCAAAAGACCATCCAGCAATTTCTATTTATATCCTCGATCTTAGAACCTTATTGCCGTTAGATTATACAGCAGTAAAAATAGCAGTAGAAGTAACAGGTAAAGTATTGTTGCTGCATGAAGATACTTTAACAGGTGGCATTGGTGGAGAAATAGCAGCATGGGTTGCCGAAAATTGTTTTCAATATTTGGATGCACCAATTACACGATGCGGAAGCTTGGATACACCCATTCCTTTTAATATTGAATTAGAGAAAAACTTTATGGCTTATAGTAGGTTGGATGAATGTGTGGAGAAGCTATTGAATTATTAGGCCGTGGTAACGAGCAGTAAAAGGATAAAGTTCTGTACAATCGGGATTCGATAAAGAAAATTCTTTGTTTTGCTTAACAATATATTTAATTTGTTACTCTTTAAAATTTTAGGGGAGGGTATAAAAATGTTTCAGGAAAAATTTTGGAATAATGCAATATTTGAGCGCACCTTTATCAATGGCGTGGTTACTATGAATAGCTCAATTTGTGTCAGAAAAAAGATAATAAAAAACCAGCGATTTTAATTGATAGTATGGATGAAGCATTTCATAATAAATCAAAAGTGAACTTTACTCAATTGAACGATACCTTGAGTAAACTTATATTAATTGATTCATTTAAAATTCTTTACACTGTTGATAGTTTTATAACTAATTCACTTAAGCGAATACTTCCTAATGATGGATATTTGGGTGCTGGGGTCAATAGGTAATTGAAAGCAAAATCTATGCTTCTTTACCACTTTTATCGCCAACAAACCAATGCTCTTTATCTTTAAATAATATATTAAATGTAGTAAGTGAACCATAGCAACGGGTAATGTATTGTTGCATGTTTATCTTTTCTTCATCGCTTAATTTTTTATTGCTGTTGATGTTTTGTTCCAATACCCTTAACCTGTCTCGTAACATAACAATTTTATGAAAAAAGTCAGCCAAAGGAATTTCTTTTGGCTTCACATTAATATCAGCAGGCTGTAATAATAAAGTGCCGCCAATCCATTTTTCTCCAAGGGGAACAACTTCGTTAACATTGCCCCATAAGCGTAAAATTTTTAACAGGGACTTTTCAGTTTCAGATACAGTCTCTATTTCTATGGTAGTATTTTCCGGAATAATTTCATCAAGATGACTATCTATTTTGTCAATTTCTTTTGTGCCATGATGTATAAAAGAAATCAGGTAAGTAGCATAGCGTACACCAATAATTACACCCGGACCATACTGCGTGTGTTGTAATCTTGTGCCGATGCCTAAAGTTGTTTGCTCCATTTAACAAAATAACGTTTTATTATCTAAAATTATTGGCCCTCTTTTTTAGCTTCTCCTATCATCATTTCTTTTTTAAACCTGTAAGATGCATTTAAAATGTATTGATAAAAATTAGCAGTAGTACTGTTTTGTGTAAATTCAATATCGGGCCGGTAACGCACCATAAAGCTATCTAAGTTGGCACCTTGCAAATGAGTCATTCTTTTGACCAAAGGTTTATTAAACCGAAAATTAATATAACTCTCCTGTTCCTGTTCCATCAACCTGTTTTGCATATATTTTAACCGCTTATTTCTTTTAAAGCGAAATATATTAATGAACTCATCAAGATCAAGGCCTACAGAACCTGAGTAAGCGGAGCTGGTTGTTTTTATTCCTGGTCTTTGGTAATTAAATATTTTCGCATACTCCTCTCTGTTAGCAATAGAATCTTCCCTGTAGTTTTTGCTAAACACACGTACTTCTTTTAAAGTTTTAAATTTTTCTGTAAGTCTTATGTGCAAAGAAATATCAAAACTGCTTTGATTTTCAATTTGCTTTACGGCAAATCTTGCAGTCGGTTTATTTTGATAAATGAAAGTAAGGGAATCTTTTTCGCCGGTTCCAATATCATAATGGCCTATAGAATCAGTAATAGCTATTTTTCCACCAGTGCTTTTTACCACTACGCCTTTAACTGGAATTATTTTACTGGAGTCATACACTGTACCACTAATAGTAAGCTGAGCAGTTACATTACCTATTATAAGCAAAAGCAACAGTGCAAAACAGTAAGATTTTAGTAAATGAAACAAGTTAAATAATTGTAAAACACAATATTACACAAACAATTTTTGTTTTTAAAATCCAGTAATTTATTTAACTGCGATTTTGCATCTTCAACACATTGGCTATCACAATTGGATAATGCTGGTGCTCCAGCAAATGAATTTTTTGTGCCAGCGAGGATGGGGTATCTTTTTCATCAATTTTGCAGGTTGCCTGAAAAATAATGTTGCCATGATCATACAATTCATCTACATAATGAATGGTGATGCCGCTTTCTGTATCTTCAGAAGCAATAACTGCTTCATGTACATGATTTCCAAACATGCCTTTTCCACCATATTTCGGTAATAACGCCGGGTGAATATTTATAATTTTATCTGGATACGCTTTGATAAGATTAGAAGGAACTTTCCATAAAAAACCAGCTAGTATAATAAAATCAACGCCCCTTTTTTTAAATTCTATTATATAAGTATCTGTATTAAAAAATTTATCTTTTTCTATTAATAAAGTATCAATATTGTTTTTTTTTGCAATATGTAATACACCAGCACCAATTTTATTACAAACAATTAATTGAATTTTACCGTCATTTGTATGTATATTAAAATAATCAACAATCTTTTGTGTATTACTGCCGGCACCACTTGCCAAAATTGCCACCAAAGGTATTTTTGATTCTTTTCGGCCACTTATTTTCATCCATACTTTATGTAGGTAATTTTTAAAAAAAGAAAACTGCCCTAAGGGAATGCTTATCAGTATAACACAAAAAGGCCAAAGCAGCGTAATTAATACAATATAAGCCATCGCCCAAATTATTCCTTCCTGTATGTTTATTAGAGCGATTATTTTTCTACCGGTAATTCCACATAAACTTCCTCCTAACGCAAAAGTGAAAATGATCAACATTAGGTTAACGCCATTCACCTTCCACCGTTGTTGTAAATTTTTGAACATGCGGCAAAAATCATCCAAAAAATCGTGAAATACTAACTTGCAGTATAAAATTGTGAATAAAATTCTGTTTACAAAAAAATGACAATAAGTATAATGTAGATAAAACAATGCTCTGAAAATCAAGCTGGATAAGGAAAAATTTTTTTTAAAAATGTTGATATTATGTGGACATACTAACTTATTTTTGCACCCAAAGAAGGATATTCTTCTACTTAAGCATCCGAATAACTGTATGAATCGCTCTAGAAAAATCTTACAAAAAGTCTTCGCAAGTTTACTATTCATTGCATTAGTTACCTTAAATAATAGCAGTTTTGCTGCAGATGGGGAAGCTTTATTTAAGGCAAATTGTGCTAACTGCCACAAACCACTAGAAGATTATACTGGTCCAAAATTGCAGGGAGCAAGGGAAAGGGAACCAAGCCCCGACTGGGCAATTAAATGGGTAAATAACGTTAACTCTATGCTGGAAACGGATCCTTATGCAAAAGGATTATTGGCTAAGTACGGAGCAAGAATGACTCAATTTCAATTGAAAAATGATGAAATAAAAGCTATTTTAGATTATGCAGATGCTTACAAAGCTCCATCGGCAGGCCCGACGGGCGGCACTGTAGGAGCTCCTGCAGAAGACAATTCATTACTTTTTGGAATTTTAACGCTGGTGTTAGCTGTGATAGCCCTGATATTATTGCAGGTTAATAGTAGTCTTCGAAAATTGTCTGACCAAAAAGATGGTATATTACGTTCAGAACCAGTTCCATTTTACCGCAATAAAAGTTATATCATGATGGCGGTATTGGTATTGTTTTGCCTTGGTGGATATATTACCATTAATGCAGCAATTGGTCTTGGAAGAATGAAAAATTACCAGCCAGAACAACCTATTTACTATTCTCATAAAGTGCATGCAGGCACCAACCAAATCAGTTGTTTATACTGTCATGGTGGTTCTCAGGATAGCAAGCATGCAAACATTCCTTCTGTAAATGTGTGTATGAATTGTCATATGGCTATTAAAGAATATAAAGGAGATCCAATAATTAAAGAAAATGGACAGCAGGTAAACGGAACAGCTGAAATACAAAAATTATATCAATATGCAGGATGGAATCCGGATTTAAAAAAGTATGATAAGCCAGGAAAGCCAATTGAATGGGTTAAAATTCATAACCTGCCAGACCATGTGTATTTTAACCATAGCCAGCATGTAAAAGTTGGTAAACAACAATGTCAAACTTGTCATGGACCTATACAGGAAATGCCAGAAGTATACCAGTTTGCTGAATTAAGCATGGGTTGGTGTATTAATTGCCACAGAGAAAGTAAAGTAAATTTTTACAATAAAGAATCTGGAGAGGGTAACAAGTTTTACAGCATTTACGAGAAATTTCATAAAGATATCAAGGCGGGTAAAATGGATAGCGTCACCGTTGAAAAGATTGGTGGTACCGAATGTCAAAAATGTCATTACTGATTTATTCAGATCAATTAATTAAATTAATTCCAGCCGGTTAGCTGGTGCAGAAAATAAGGCAGGCTTACGGCACTTTGTATAAGATAAGTGTAATAACATTTATAAAAATTAGCAGATTGGTAAATTAACTAATTAGCACATTTTAATAAGATATGAGTAATAAAAAGTATTGGCAAAATTTTGGAGAATTTAACGAATCAACCGCTTTTTTAAAAGCGGCAAAGGATGAATTTAAAGAAGATCTTTTGCCATTAGAAGATCTGGATGATGGTTTGTTGAATGCCAAAACTCCCCGCAGGGATTTCCTTAAATACCTAGGGTTTAGCACAGCTGCAGCAACTATTGCAGCAAGTTGCGAAATGCCTGTACGTAAAGCGGTACCTTATTTACATAAGCCCGATGATCTTATTCCCGGGGTTGCTAATTACTACGCATCTACTTATGTAAACGAAGGTGATATTACACCTGTAATTGTAAAGCAAAGAGATGGCAGGCCCATTAAAATAGAAGGTAATGAAGCATCAGTAATTACTAGTGGTGGAACAAGTGCACAAGTGCAAGCTGCTGTTTTAGATTTGTATGATACAACTCGTTTGCGTTATCCAATGCAATCAGACGGTAAAGATTTTAAAGAAGTTACTTCATTTGAAGCCTTTGATAAGTTGATTGCAACCGCAATGACTGGAATAGGTGGCAAGCCAACTGTACTACTAACCTCTACTATTACATCGCCAAGTACGCTTCAAATAATTACTGAATTTTTAGCAAAGAATCCAGCCGGTAGCCGGCATGTACAATATGATGCGGTTAGTTATAGTGGTATGATATTGGCCAATCAGGCTAGTTATGGTAAAAAAGCATTGCCTTCTTATCATTTTGAAAATGCCAAAGTAATTGTTAGTTTAAATGCTGACTTTTTAGGAACCTGGTTAAGCCCTGTTGAGTTTGCTGCTCAATATTCAAAAACAAGAAAAATTTCTGGCGAAAAACCTACCATGAGTCGCCATATTCAGTTTGAAGGCGCTTTAAGTTTAACAGGCAGTAACGCAGATGATCGCTACATACACAAACCGTCTGAAACCGGTGCAATCGCATTATCAATATTGGCTAAATTAGGCGGAACTGTTACAGCCCCGGCAATTAGTGATGCAGCTTTAAATAAAGGAATAGATGCTACAGTTGCAGTATTAAAAGCCAACCCTGGAGCAGGATTGGTTGTTAGTGGTAGTAATGATGTTAATATTCAGATAATTGTAAATGCTATTAATGAAGCAATTGGTGCAAATGGCAAAACAATTAACTGGGCGGTAACTTCAAACTATCGCCAGGGTGTAGATGCAGATGTTGTGAAATTGGTTGAAGATATGAATGCCGGCAATATCGGTGCATTACTGCTCTACGAATCAAACCCGATTTATACTTATTACGATAGCAAAAAATTTGCAGATGGTCTAAAGAAAGTTCCTGTTTCTATATCTTTTAATGGTACAATGAATGAAACTACTGAACTATGTAAATTCAGTATGCCTGCTCACCATTGGTTAGAAACTTGGGGTGATGCAGAACCTAAAACGGGTTATATCTGTTTTCAACAGCCCACAATTAATCCGCTGTTTAAAACAAGGTCTTTCGAAACATCTTTATTAAAATGGAGCGGCAGTGCAAGCGATTACGAAACTTATTTTAAAACTTACTGGACAGGTAAATTAGCCAGTACAGATAATTATAACAAAGCACTTCAGGAAGGTATTTTGCAACCTGCGGCTTTAGTAGTTAAAGGTGCCACCTACAGCAATGCTTTTCTTGCAGATGCAGCTTTAAAGGTTGCTTCAATAAAAGGCGGAACGTACGAAATTGTTATTTATCAAAAAATTGCTATCGGTAGTGGTAAACAGGCTAACAACCCCTGGTTGCAGGAAACGCCTGATCCTATTTCTAAAGTAACATGGGATAACTACGCTATAATGAGCCCGGCTTTAGCAAAAACTATTTTAGGTCTTGATATAATTGGTAGCCAATACCAGGGAGATGGATATGAAGTACATCCTGAAAAGCCTACAATTAAAGTTACAGTTAATGGTAAATCAAAAGAATTAGCGGTATTAATTCTTCCCGGCATTCATCCAAATGTAATTGCCGTTGCATTGGGATATGGACGGGAAAGTGCCGACAAGAATAAATCGATTGATAATATAGGTAGATCCGCAACAGGCGCAGGCGTTAATGCCTACCCTTTTGTAGGATTTGATGGAACAGGATTTAGTTATAGTGCAACTGCGGATATTACTAAAACAGGTAACACTTATCCACTTGGTCAAACACAGGTTCACGGATCTTCAGAAAGTCGTCCGGTAATTTACGAAGCAAGTTTAGCAAGTTTTGTAGCCAATCCAGAAAAAGTTTTGGAGGAACCAAATACGGAAAGAAAAAACTTAATTCCATTTGGTGAAAAAGATTATGAAAAGGATGCTACCATCTATCCTCAGTTTGACAGGCCGGGAATTAAATGGGGAATGAGTATAGATTTAAGTACCTGTACTGGTTGTAGTGCCTGCGTAGTGGCATGTACTGCTGAAAACAATGTAAGTGTAGTAGGCAAAACCCAGGTAATGAAAGCGCATGAAATGCATTGGTTGCGTATTGACAGGTATTTTACCGGAGATATGAATAATCCGGATGTTGTATTTCAACCAATGATGTGTCAGCATTGTGATAATGCACCTTGCGAAAACGTTTGTCCGGTTGCCGCAACAAATCATAGCAGCGAAGGATTAAACCAAATGACTTACAACCGTTGCATTGGTACAAGATATTGTGCAAACAACTGTCCTTTTAAAGTACGTCGTTTTAACTGGTTAGATTTTAACGGAGCAGATAGCTTCCCAGACAATCAGCAACCGTTAATTGGTAATGATTTGAATGAAGTAACCATTCAAATGAACGATGATTTAACAAGAATGGTGTTGAATCCAGATGTTACAGTAAGATCAAGAGGTGTAATTGAAAAATGTTCATTTTGTGTACAACGTTTACAGGAAAGTAAATTAGTAGCCAAAAAAGCAGAAGATCCATCATTGGTAAGAAATGTAAAGACGGCTTGTATGCAGGCTTGTCCTACACACGCCATTAGTTTTGGTAACGTGAATGATAAAGAAAGTGATGTTTATAAAATTAGATTTGTAGACCAGAAACATAGAAATTTTTATGTGCTTGAACAACTGCACGTGTTGCCAAACGTTAGCTACCTGGCTAAGATTAAAAATTCGGACAGGCACGTTACAAACGAAAAAGAAGCAGCGGTTGAAGAGCATTTAGAAGGTGTTAAGAAGGAAGAAAAGGAACATGCATAAAACTTCTTAGTTATCGGAAAGCCGGTAATCTTAAAAGTTTCTTTTTATGATAATAAAAGGATATGATTTTAGGAAGTTCAAAGAAGGTATATAGTACAAGAGAGTGACACAACAATGTTAAACAAAGCTGTGTTGTCGGCAAAATAAAAATATAATAAAGCTTATAGTTTATAGCTAAAGGTTTAAAGCCAAAAGATATATGTCATTATTAAATTACGAATCACAAATTAGGGAGCCTCTAGTAGATGGTAACAAAAATTACCACCAGGTTACAGAAGACATTATTCGCCCCATTGAAATGAAACCAACCCGTTTGTGGTATATTGGTTTTTACATCAGTGTAGCCTTATTGTTATTTGGTGTGTATAGTATTTACCGGGAGGTAACTTATGGTATTGGTCAATGGAACCTAAATAAAACCATTGGATGGGGTTGGGATATTACCAACTTTGTTTGGTGGGTTGGTATTGGTCACGCAGGAACTTTAATCTCTGCAATTTTACTCCTATTTAGACAAGGATGGAGAACGGGTGTAAATCGTGCTGCTGAAGCAATGACAATTTTTGCTGTAATGTGCGCAGGTCAGTTTCCAATCTGGCATATGGGTCGTGTTTGGCTCGCTTTCTTTATTATGCCTTACCCAAATACAAGGGGACCAGTTTGGGTTAATTTTAACTCTCCTCTTTTATGGGATGTGTTTGCGATTTCTACTTATTTTACTGTTTCTCTCTTGTTTTGGTATTCAGGTTTATTGCCGGATTTAGCTACTGTAAGAGACAGAGCTAAAACAAAATTGCGTAAGTTATTATACGGGGTTGCTTCATTTGGTTGGACAGGAAGTACCAAACACTGGCAGCGTCACGAATCTTTATCGTTGGTATTGGCGGGTTTGGCTACACCATTGGTATTGTCGGTTCATACTATTGTATCTTTTGACTTTGCTACCTCGGTAATTCCAGGTTGGCATACTACTATTTTTCCTCCTTACTTTGTTGCTGGTGCCATCTTTAGCGGATTTGCCATGGTGCAAACTTTGATGATCGTTTTAAGAAAGGTATTTGACTTGCAGGAATATATTACACTAGGTCATATTGAGGCAATGAATAAAGTAATTGTATTAACCGGATCTATTGTAGGCATTGCATATATAACAGAATTATTTATTGCCTGGTATGGACAAAATCCATACGAATGGTATGCCTTTAAAGAAAATAGGGCTAACCTGTTTAGTCCTTATGGATGGAGTTATTACCTGATGATGTTTTGCAATGTAGTGTCACCACAAATGTTTTGGTTTAAAAAATTAAGAAGAAACATCGGGTTTACTTTCTTTATGAGTATAATTGTTAACATTGGTATGTGGTATGAGCGTTTTGTAATTATTGTTACGTCAACCTACAGGGATTACTTACCATCATCGTGGAGTACTTATTACAGTCCTTCTATTTATGAGATTGGGTTTTATTTGGGAACTTTTGGATTGTTTTTTACTTGCTTCTTCCTGTTTGCCAAATATTTTCCAGTAATTGCAGTAGCGGAAATTAAAAGTGTATTGAAGACTACAGGAGAAAATTATAAAATGAAGATGACAGACATTGAAAAGTCGGATGCTGATAAGTTTTATGTAGAAGAAGTAGAACATGCACACTAAACCTCTTCTGCTACGTGGTTGCGGAGAACTGGGAATTCAATTTTTGAATGGACTTTAAATTTTAATAAACCTCAACCTTTTAGGGGGTTAGAAGTAAAAATTAATAATTAATATGGCTGGAGGAATTAAAAAATTTGTGGTTGGGTGTTTCGATGATGAAGCAGTATTGTTTCCGGCGGTGAAAAATGTTCGCCGTGCAGGGTATAAAATTCATGATGTTTACACACCTTTTCCTGTGCATGGGTTAGATCATGCATTGGGATTAAGAGAAACGAGTTTGCACACTGCCGGATTTATTTACGGTATTACAGGAACAGCTACTGCATTAACTTGTATCAGTTGGATATTTACAAAAGACTGGCCTTTAAATATTGGTGGTAAACCACATTTTGCTTTACCTGCATGGATACCTATTACTTTTGAATTGACAGTTTTATTTGCTGCTGTTGGTATGGTGCTAACTTTTTGTTATTTATGTCAATTATCTCCGTTTGTTAAAAAGCATCATTTTCATTTAAGAGCAACGGATGATCTTTTTGTTATGGTGATTGAATGTACCGATAAAACAAATGAGGTAGAAGTACAGGATTTTTTAAATAAAGCTGGCGCAACAGAGATAAACGTACAAAATGCTGAAACAGGCTGGTGGCTAGGTAGGTATGATAGAGAACAAAAATTATACAGCGAATTGGAAAAAGGTTATTAATCTAAAGTTGATACCAACTTTTTAATAAGATTTACTTAGATATTTCAAAAGAGGCAATGAAAAAAATTAACATCTTAACAGTTTTAGCTTTTACAATAACAGGCGTGGCTTTAATTACAGGGTGCGTAGACAGCAAGCGGCAACCTGGTAAAATTTATATGCCCGATATGGCTTACAGCCGTGCTTTAGAAACATATTCCCAGCTAAATGATACTGTGTTTACTGATAATGTGGCGCATGCCGGGCATGAAATTTTTTATAATCGCAGACCGGTTGATGGAACTATAGCTGTTGGTGAATTATTTGCTTATACATTACCGAATGATTCAAATGGATATAAACTAAGTGCAGAAATAAAAAATCCATTGCCGTCATTAACTAAACAAGAGCTAGCAGAAACTGGAAGATTATTCAATATTAATTGTGCTATTTGCCATGGCGCAAGTGGCGTAGCAAATGGACCGTTATCTACAAAAATTGGTGCAATTGCAAATTTAACAGCACCTCAATATGTAGCAATGGCTGATGGAACAATGTATCATTCTATCAATTACGGAAAAAATAATATGGGAAGCTACGCCTCTCAGTTAAGCAGAAAACAAAGATGGATGATTGTACATTACATCAGAACATTGCAACCAAAAGCCGATGGAAATTCAACAGAAGTTACCACAGTAAAAAAGGACAGCGCTGTAAAAAAGATGGATAGCGTAAATACAAAAAAAGGATAGAAATAAAAGAATTCACTCAAAATAAAGATTAGATGAATCAGTCATTCGAATTACCAGGCAGTTATAAAAAGTGGACGATGGGCCTGCTTATCGTGGGAGCAATTACTTTGCTGTATGGTTTTATTATGTATCATCCTTTTGAGCATGCAGGGCACGAGGGAAATATAGAAGGTACTCGTTTTTGGGCAGTTTTATTACAAAACTGTGTTTATTGGTTGATGATTGTAAATGCAGCTATGTTTTTTATAGGTGTAACTACTTTAGCAATGGGAGGCTGGCAGGTTGCCTTGCGTCGTGTTCCCGAAGCAATATCAAGTGTAGTGCCTGTTTTAGGTGTTATAGCTTTCTTAATTTTAATGGCTATAGTTTGGGGCGGTCATGATGATATTTATCATTGGGTAAATAAAGATGTTGTAGCAAATGATAAAATACTTAAAGGAAAAAGCGGATTTCTGAATCCTGTTTTCTTTTCAATTTTTAGCGCCATTACAATTTTTCTTTGGTCATTCTTGGGTTACAAAATGCGCTCACTAAGTTTGGAAAGTGATAAGAATGGACCAATGGATTATGAAACAGGAAAGAGATGGATAAATAAAAATATTTTGTGGGCTGCATTATTCATTGTTTTTTTTGGCTTAAGCGTAGGATCAACAATACCGTGGCTTTGGTTGATGAGTATTGATGCGCATTGGTACAGCACCATGTTTAGTTGGTATACTTTTGCAAGTACATTCGTTGCTGGTTTATCATTAATCGCCTTATTTATTGTGTATCTAAAAAATAATGGTCAGCTCGAGTATGTAACAGAAGAGCATGTACATGATATTGGTAAATTTATGTTTGCCTTTTCTATATTTTGGGCCTATCTGTGGTTTTCTCAGTATATGTTAATATGGTATGCAAACATTCCGGAAGAAACAGGTTATTTTAAAATTCGGGTACAAGGTCCTTATCGTGGTATTTTCTTTTTAAACCTGGTACTAAATTTCGCTTGTCCTTTATTGATTTTAATGAAGAAGAGTTCAAAACGTAACTACACTTTATTAACCTTTATGGCGGTATTAATTATTTTTGGGCATTGGATAGATTTTTGGCAAATGGTTATGCCTGGCACTATGTATGAACATGCCGAAATGATGCCTTTTGAATTTGGTATAGCACTTTTATTTATTGGTATAATTATGTGGAGGGTGGGGGTTTACTTAACTAGTAACGCACTCACTGCAAAAAACCATCCTTTCTTAAAAGAGAGTATGATTCACCATACATAGTTTAGGTGTATTTTAATAAAATTTATAATGCGTTTGTAACAAATACAACAACTTAAGCAAGGGCGTTAAACAATATATAGCATTAATAATTACAGAATTTAATTTTGCATCATGACACAGATTTTGTTGATAGCGATAGTAGTAATGATATTCATTGTCATCTTTCAGATTGCGAAAGCCAGTGAATATGTAAGCGTTTTGAAGGGTGAAGAGAAAGCAAGGAAGCAGAATAATAAAATCAATGCTTTCTTGTTAATTTCTTTTTTGATTTTAGGACTTATTGGTGTTTGGTGGTGTAACGATATGTTTTATCCTAAAACATTGTTTCCAATGGGGGCAGCATCAGAAATGGGTGAAAAAATTGATTTAATGTTATACATTACTATTGGTGTAACAGGCGTTGTATTTGTAATTACTCAGGTTTTGTTATTCTGGTTTAGTTTTAAATATCAGGAAAAAGACAACCAAAAGGCGTTCTATTTCCCCCACAATACAAAACTTGAATTACTTTGGACAACAGTTCCTGCAATATTTTTAACTGTATTAGTAGTATTTGGATTAAAATACTGGTTTAAAATGACGAGTGATGCACCTAAAGATGCAGTAGTAGTTGAGGTTACAGGGCATCAGTTTGGATGGGAGTTTCGTTATCCGGGTGCCGATAATATTTTAGGTAAAAAGAATTATAAACTAACTAAAGGCGCAAATAGCCTTGGGGTAGATTTTAATGACCCAGCCAGCTTAGATGATATTCACGTAGCGGCAACAATGCATATTCCTGTAAACCGGCCTATAAAATTCGTTATTAACGCCCAGGATGTTATTCATGATGTAGGTCTTCCACACTTTAGGATGAAAATGGATGCCGTACCGGGTATTCCAACAACATTGTGGTTTACGCCGCTTTACACAACAGAAGAAATGAAAATCAGATCTGGTAATCCCAATTTCGTGTACGAAATAAGTTGCGATCAGATTTGTGGTAAAGGTCACTTTTCAATGAGAGGCGTTATTATAGTAGAAAGTGAGGCAGATTATAAAATGTGGCTAGCTTCTCAAAAGCCGGAATACTATACAATCTTCCCTGATAAAGCACCGAAATCAACATCAATTGATAGTGCTTCTACAAAACAAACACCACTTGCAACTGTTATAGCTACAAGTAAATAATATTAATTATCTAAAAAGATAAGAGAAATGAGTAACACAATATCCCTGCAGGAAGCAGCTATTTATCAAGAGCATGATGCACCACATGTCGAACATCAACATCATGAGACATTTATTACCAAGTACGTTTTTAGCCAGGATCATAAAATGATCGCCAAACAGTTTTTAATTACTGGTATGATATGGGCGGTTATTGGAGGTTTATTCTCTGTACTATTCCGTTTACAATTAGGATATCCCGAATCTACTTTTCCCTGGTTGGAAGATTTGCTAGGTCATTGGGCCAAAGGTGGTAAAATTCAACCCGAGTTTTATTACGCACTTGTTACAATGCATGGAACTATATTGGTATTTTTTGTATTAACTGCTGGCTTAAGCGGAACTTTTGCTAATTTTTTAATTCCATTGCAAATTGGAGCAAGAGATATGGCTTCACCATTGTTAAACATGCTAAGCTATTGGTTCTTTTTCCTTGCATCTATCATTATGTTTTCTTCCCTGTTTGTTCAAACAGGTCCTGCAAGTGGCGGATGGACAATTTATCCTCCGTTAAGTGCTTTGGGAGATGCTTCAAGTGGTTCCAAAATAGGTATGGATCTGTGGTTAACAAGTATGGCTATGTTTATTGTAAGTTCTTTATTAGGTGGATTGAATTATATTTCTACCATACTTAACCTTCGTACAAAAGGTATGAGTATGACAAGAATGCCACTTACAATTTGGGCATTGTTTTTCACGGCAGTATTAGGAGTTTTATCTTTCCCTGTATTGTTATCAGGAGCTATTTTATTATTGTTTGACAGAAACTTAGGAACAAGTTTTTTCTTAAGTGATATTGTTGTGAATGGAAAGATTTTACCAAATGAAGGTGGCAGTGCTATTTTATTTCAACACTTGTTTTGGTTTTTAGGTCATCCCGAAGTGTACATTATATTATTGCCAGCAATGGGTATGTCATCAGAAATTATTTCTGTAAATAGTCGTAAACCAATCTTTGGTTACATGGCAATGGTAGGATCATTGTTTGCTATTGCAATTTTGGCCTTTCTTGTGTGGGCACATCATATGTTTGTAACCGGTTTAAATCCGTTCTTAGGATCTTTCTTTGTGTTACTTACCTTACTCATAGCCGTACCATCCGCTATCAAAGTATTTAACTGGCTTACTACTTTATGGCGGGCGAATATTAGGTTTACCCCCGCTATGTTATTTGCAATTGGTTTTGTAAGCTTTTTTATTAGTGGAGGTTTAACAGGAATTTTTCTTGGTAACTCTGCATTGGATATTCATTTGCACGATACTTATTTTGTAGTAGCTCACTTTCATATAGTAATGGGGGTAGCTTCTTTCTTTGGTATGTTTGCGGGAGTTTATCATTGGTTTCCTAAAATGTACGGTCGTTATTTAAATAATACACTTGCCTTTATTCACTTTTGGGTTACTATCATAGGTGCGTATTTAATTTTCTGGCCAATGCATTATGAAGGCTTAGCAGGTATGCCGCGTAGATATTATGATTTTTCTGGTTGGGAATCTTTCAAAATGTTTGCAGGTTTAAATCAATTTATTAGTGTAATATCTATGATTGTATTTGCTGCACAAATAATATTTATCTTCAATTTTATCTATAGTATTTTTAAAGGTAGAAGAGTAACAACAACCAATCCGTGGGGAGCAAATACATTAGAGTGGACAACACCAATTCGACCAGGTCATGGTAATTGGGTAGGCGAAATTCCTGAAGTACACAGAGGTGCTTATGATTATGGTAAAGACGGAAGAGAATTTATACCGCAAACTGAACCAGTTGGTGAAAACGAAAGCCATCACTAGTAGACCAAATAGTTTTTAAATAAAAAGATTATTGTGGAAGTGAAAGTGAGGAATATTAAATGGATGATGGGATAAATAGAACAAAGTAACTTTAGCTATCAACCATCAATCCAATTTGAAATGCAGCAGGATAAGATTACCATAGCCAATTCAACTTCTTTTGCATTGGCAACAAGAGCAAAAGATTATTTTTTGTTGATCAAGTTTACCTTGAGTTTTATGGTAGTGTTTAGCACCATCGTAAGTTTTTTGATAGCACCGAATGAGTCTTTATATGTTCGGTCTAAGGTAATATCAGTTCTTTTACTTTTTGTTGGCGGGATGCTAATTACAGGATCTGCTAATGCAATTAACCAGGTATTAGAAAAAAATACAGATGCATTAATGAAACGTACAGCCGGCAGGCCAGTAGCAAGTGGACGAATGTCGGCTATGGAAGCCACTACATTTGCCATTATTACTGGTTTATTGGGTGTTTTAAGTTTTTGGTACTGGTTTAATTTGCAAAGTGCGTTGGTAGGATTGGCTGGTTTGCTTATATATGGATTTATTTACACACCATTAAAAAAAGTTAATTCAGTAGCAGTACTTGTAGGTGCAATACCAGGTGCTTTGCCTTGCTTAATTGGTTGGGTTGCTGCAACAGGAAATTTTGGTATTGGAGGTTGGGTTTTATTTGGAATTCAATTTCTATGGCAATTTCCACATTTTTGGGCAATAGCCTGGTTAGCACATCAGGATTATACAATTGCGGGATTTAAATTATTACCTGGGGATAAAGGGCCAACAAAATTTACAGCTTTGCAAACTATTATTTATAGTGCAATGATGATTCCTTTTGGCTTTTTGCCTTATTTAGTTGGAATAACAACCCATACTGAAACACGAGGGATAATTTGTACGGCGATATTATTTATTTGTAATTTATACATGGTATATGTAAGTATATTACTCTTTAAAAATATGGATATAAAAAGTGCCAGAAAGGTAATGTTTAGTTCTTATTTTTACTTAATGATTGTATTGTTGGCGTTATTTTTAGGTAGGCCATAAAATATTGTGTTAAAACATAATTGATTTCGAATAAGGTAATTGCTTTTAATTTTAATTAAAAAAATATCTCTTGGACAAGCGGTATGGATATAGTGGCAATGGAACAAAAAAAAAGAATACATCCTCATAAGTTTACTCTTTGGGTGGGTCTTGCAAGTATTGTCATGATGTTTGCTGGCTTTACAAGTGCATATATAGTGAAACGTAACCAAGTTAATTGGGTAACATTTGAGTTGCCCACAATGTTTTGGTATTCAACTGTTGTTATTATTGCTAGCAGCATTACGCTTTGGCTGGCGCAAAAAGCTTTTGTTGTTAGACAAATGCCTAGGTATAGAAGTCTTATAGTTGCTACATTGGTGTTAGGAGTTCTTTTTATAGTTATGCAAATAATTGGGTTTACACAATTGTGGGCAAACGGAATTACGTTACAAAAAAATGTGTCGTTTTCTTTTTTATATGTAATTGTAGGATTACATGGCCTGCATGTTATTGGCGGTATAATAGCATTACTGATTTTGTTTGCAAAAGCATTCAGTAAAAAAACCAGGAGTTACAATTTGGTACCTGTCGAGGTAATGAGCACCTATTGGCATTTTGTTGATTTTCTTTGGATCTATTTATTGATTTTTTTACTGATGATAAAATAAAGTACGTTTTAACCTTATCTTTTTTAATACTTTTTTGAATTTAGAACTTAATATTTATGTCAACAGCAGCAGTACAACAGGGAACAAAATGGTGGAGTGGAGGTAAAAGTCCATTCAATGCCAGTTATGGTAAAGTGATGATGTGGTATTTTTTAATGAGCGATGCATTTACATTCGGTGCATTTTTGATTAGCTACGGAACCATAAGATTTAGTCAAAATCATTGGGTAGATCCTAACCATGTTTTCAACTCATTTCCTTTTGCAGGACACGCTAACTTGCCATTGGCTTTTGTTAGTTTAATGACTTTTATTTTGATTGCCAGTTCCGTAACCATGGTACTAGCTGTTCATGAAGGACATAAAATGAATAAAGCTGGTGTTGAAAAATATATGCTGTGGACAATATTAGGCGGTATTTGCTTTTTAGGCTGTCAGGCATGGGAATGGACACATTTGCTTACTGGTCAACATGAAGTATTGGTAAACGGACAATTGGAGTATTGGAATACAACAGTAGCCCACAATCCTTTTGGACCCGAGGTAATGTTTAATGGTAAAGAAGTAGCAACACCTGGTCCTATTGCTTTTGGTAGTTATTTCTTTGAAATTACCGGCTTTCATGGCTTTCACGTATTTAGCGGAATTATTATAAATATTGTAATGTTCATAAAGACCAAAATGAATCATTTTGGACAAAGAGGTCATTATGAAATGATAGAAAAAGCTGGCTTATACTGGCATTTTGTTGATCTTGTTTGGGTATTTGTATTTTTGTGTTTTTATCTTATTTAATTATCATTATTAGTGTAAGTATTTAAATTTTTAATAAATAATCGAAATATGTCAGCATCAATTTCATCTCCAGAAATAACTTTTCATCCTGAACATGAGGATACTACAAAACCAATCTGGAGAACTTTTTGGATTTTATCTTTCTTAACTATTATAGAATTAAGCATAGGATTAATTATTTATAACATTCACAAAGGAGAAAATCCGAATGCAACTTTGGTGCTTGCATTTAAAGGCATGGTTTGTATTTTAACACTTGCCAAAGCTTATTACATAGTTGCAGTATTTATGCATTTGGGAAGTGAAGTGCGTAATTTAATTATGACAATCATCGTTCCGCTTTGTTTGTTTATTTGGTTTATTGCAGCGTTTTTATGGGATGGCAATAGCTGGAAAAATTTACGTAACAGGTATAACCGAATAAATGAAAAAACACCTACCGAACAGGTTGCACCGGCAGCAAAAGAAAAAGGGGCGAAAGATTAATTTTAACTTATAAAATAATATCGAAAACCATCGTTTCCTATCAAAGAACGATGGTTTTTTTATTAGGAATAAAATACAAATAATTTTATGAACAAAAAAGCAATTTTGGGTTTAATGCTGGCAATTGTTTTACCCTTTACAGGCTATTATATGGTAAAGTTTTACAGTGAAGCGGCTGTCCAAATGCCACAAAGGTATTTTTTTGATAGTGTAGCGGTCTCACAAAAAAATGGAAAAATAATTTCCGATACTATTTGGCATAAAGTAAAAAATCTAACTTTTATCAATCAGTTAGGTAAAAAAGTTAACCTCGATTCTTTACATGGCAAAATACTGGTAATCAACTTTTTCTTTACACGTTGTCCTAGCATATGCCCATCTATGGCCAAAGCAATGAAACGGTTGCAAAATTCTTTTGTAAACAGCAACGATAGTATTGTTCAGTTTTTATCCGTGAGTATAGATCCTGAACACGACTCGGTACCACAGTTGAGAAAATTTGCCAATCGATATACTTCCAATCATGATAATTGGTGGTTTGTAACCGGTGATAAAAAAGAAATTTATGATTTTGCGTTAAATGAGATAAAGGCAAGTGTGGCAGATGTAAATGTAGATACAGCATTTGTACATACAACTAACTTTTTTTTATTAGATAAAAACAGGATTGTAAGAGGTTGGTATGATGGACTAGATACCATTAAGCAGGCAAAGCTGGTAAGAGATATTCCACTGTTGATGTTAGAAAAAAACAAGAAAAGAAGCTTTAAAGAATTCTTAGATGAATTGTTTGGCAGAAGCTAAATTTTTTATTTGCCCAATTTATTTATGGGCAAGCCGATAAGAAATAAATAATTAAAAAGTAAAACAAATCAAGCATGTTACAGCCATCAATGGTTAAAAATGACTCAAAAGCAAAAATAATTATATGGATATTTTCTGTAGTTGTGTTTACAGCTGTTGCTTTGTTAGCAAAATTTAAATTAAATATCAATACAGGGTTTAATGTTCACCTTTTTGCAACCTTTAATGCCATTATAAATTCTATTGTTGCTGTTTTATTAGTAACAGGTTTATTTGCAGTAAAACAAAAAAGTTATCTTCTGCATAAAAAAATAATGCTCACGGCAATTATACTGTCTGTGTTTTTTCTTGTTTCTTATATTTGCCATCATTTACTGGCAGGCGAAACAAAGTTCGGCGACCTAAATCATGATGGTATTTTAAGTGAGAAAGAAAAATTAGCAGCAGGTAACATACGTACTATTTATTACATTATTTTAATTACACATATACCGTTGGCTGCCATTATTCTACCTTTTATTTTATTTACTGCTTACCGTTCACTAATTGGAGAATATGAAAAACATAAAAAACTTGCAAGAATTACTTGGCCTATTTGGTTTTACGTTGCAGTAACGGGTGTGGTTGTTTACTCAATGATTAGTCCATATTATGTATAAATAATTATTTAGAACTAATTTTATTTTTAAAATTGTAACTATAAAATAATCGTTAACAATTACTTGTTATTCAAGATGATAATAAGTAATTGTTTAGTGCTTAAGTTTGATGGTGTGTAATAAATTAATATCCTTATGCAGGAAGACCTTCTGGTTCAAATTACGGCCAAACTAAAAGATATACGCAAAGAAAAAAATATAACCCTTCAGGAATTAGCAGAAGCTGCAGGGGTTACTAAAGGCATGCTTAGCCAAGTAGAAAATAACCGCACCATTCCTTCTCTTACAGTTTTTTTAAATATTATAAAATCACTTCAGGTAGATATCAACGAATTTTTTACTGATTTTAATACCCGCCAGGGCAGTAAAGTTATTTTTAAAAAGGCGGCACAATATCAGCATTTCGAAAAGGAAAATACGGTGGGATTTCATTACCAACGAATCATGTCGTCTATTATAGATGAGTACCATGTGGATTTTGTATTGCTTACCATTATGCCCGGCGCACAAAGGGCATTTGTACAAACCGATGCCTACGAATTTAAATATTTATTAAAAGGAAAAGTGGAATATACCATTGACGAAGAAGTGTTTTTAATGGAAGAAGGAGACTCCATTTTTTTTGATGCTACAGCATTCCACAATCCAAAAAACCTTACCGATCAGGAAGCCCAACTTCTGGTAGTATATATTTTTAATACACCTAAATAACTCCATATAGGTATAAAAACTATATATTTTTGTTTACTTTCATTAAACAAATTTTCAATTACATAACAATAAGTTTACTTAAACTTAACTTTGTCACAACAATTTGTTAAATTGGCAGAGCTAATTTTGATATATAAATTAAAAAAAACTGTTTATGAACCAAATCGCACACAAATTAACCAAGCTATTATTGGCAATTGCCATAATGTGCCTGCCTTTCTTTTCTCAGGGACAAAGTATGCAGGTAAAAGGTAAAATTACCGATGCTGCTACTGAAAAACCAGTTGATGGAGCTACCATCTTGGTAAAAAACTCTAAAGCTGGAACCAGTTCCAATGGTGCCGGCGAATTTTCTATCTCTGCAAAAAAAGGCGAAAAATTAGCAATTAGTATCGTTGGTTTTGAAAGCCAAACTGTTACTGCATCTGCTAATTTTTTAACCATTCAGTTACAGGCAGATAACAGACAACTGAATGAAGTTGTTGTTACAGCTTTGGGTGTT
>JANXSK010000167.1 GCA_025352695.1 Ferruginibacter sp.
GCTCCCCCTTCCCGACTTGAACGGGAGACCCTCTGATTAACAGTCAGATGCTCTAACCAACTGAGCTAAGGAGGAGTGTTGCAATTTTTAATTGGGAGGCAAAAATAAGGCTTTTTACTTTTCGACAAAAAATTAAATTAACTATTTTATCCAATTCCAAAGGTTATTTTCTTCAAACCCTACAAATATTCCCTCTTTTCTGATTTCTACAGGAAAAGTTTTTAAAAAATATCCTTCGCCACTTGTATTTTGTCCATTTTGGAGGCCAAATTTATAGCTATGCAGCGGACATACAATATTTCCTGTGGCATCAATATATCCGGCACTCAAATGCCCACCTGCATGGGGACATTTTTGTGTACATGCAAAAAGCGATTCTTTGTGTAACGCCATACAGATTGTTTTACCTCCCACAATAAATTCAGCAATTCCATTGGCAGAAAAATTTATTTCGGCGATATTGACTGCCAATTTATACCATTGGTATTTTTTTAAATGCTCCATTAAAAAATTAGCTGAAATTTACTCAATAAAAAAACTCTGCTTTGTAGGGATACCTTATTTGGTACATTTCTCTTACTTTATTTAAAATAGTTTGTTTTAATAAGTCAAGATTTGTTTTTTCAGTTGCCGAAACAAATACACAATTACCATTTGTTTCATTTTGCCAACGCTGTTTCAAATCAATCAATATTTCCATTTTAACATCTTCTTCCAACCATTCGTCAAATGCTTCGGACTCATATTTGTCCATTTTATTAAAAATAGTAATTGTGGGTTTTTCATTGGCATTTAACTCTGCCAGGGTTTTATTTACAATTGCAAACTGTTCTTCGTATTGTGGATGGGAGATGTCAACTACATGCAATAATATATCCGCTTCTCTTACCTCATCCAGCGTGCTTTTAAAACTCTCTACCAAATGATGGGGGAGTTTGCGGATAAACCCAACAGTATCACTTAACAAAAAAGGCGTTTGCTCAAACACTACTTTCCTTGTCGTTGTATCAAGCGTTGCAAATAATTTATTTTCGGCAAACACGTCACTTTTACTAAGCAGGTTCATAATAGTAGACTTGCCTACATTGGTATAACCTACCAATGATACTCGTATAAACTCACCTCGTTCCTTACGTTGGGTAAAAGATTGCTGGTCTATTTCGAGCAGGCGTTTTCGCAAAAGCGTAATTTTATCTTTTACAATACGTCTGTCTGTTTCTATTTCTGTTTCGCCGGGACCTCTTGTACCTACACCTCCACCTTGTCTTTCCAAATGTTTCCACATACCCTTTAACCTTGGTAAAATGTATTGATATTGTGCCAACTCTACTTGAGTACGGGCCTGTGCTGTTTTGGCTCTGCTGGCAAATATGTCGAGAATCAAATCACTTCTATCAATGGTTTTTACGCCGAGTTCCTTTTCAATGTTTTGAATTTGTGAGCCTGTTAATTCATCATCAAAAATTACCAGCTCCACATCTCTATGCAAGCTTATGTATTGCTTTATTTCTTCTAATTTACCTTTGCCAACAAAGGTTCTGCTATCTGGATGTGGCAATTTTTGGGTAAATTTTTTCAACGTAATTAAACCGGCAGTTTCTGCTAAAAATGCCAACTCATTCAAATATTCATTTAATTGTTGCTCAGTTTGACCACCTGTTACAATACCTACCAGCACCGTTTTTTGTTCCTGCTGAAATTGTTTTTTTTTCTCTATCAAAATTGCTATTTTTTATACTGTAATCGGCATAAGTGCCTAAAAACATTACTGTATTTTTTATGTTAACTCCGCCGCTAAGGCTTCTATACAAAAGTAAAGCGTTCTGAGAGGTATCAGAACGCTTTTATACTTTATTTTAAATTTATTATTTTCCTACTGCCAGTGTAGGGTTTGTCCATTTTTTCATTTCTGCACAATTCTTGTATTCTTCGTCAACCTTAATATAGTAAGTGCCTATCTTTTCATTAAACCATTTTTCCAAGGCTTCACTCTTTTTTTCCTCTAAAGCCCTCAGACTAATTTTATTGTAATCATCTTTTATATTTTCTCTGTGTGGATCAGTTTTACTTAAAAGATAAACAATCCTTACACCCTTCTTTTTTCTCTCATCTTCAAATTCTTTGGGCTGAGAAAATTGGCCAACTTTTAAATCTTTCAACATCACCACCATATCTTTATCTAGCTGGTCAATAGTGATGTAGGTACTTCCTTCTGCATTTGTTTTTCTTCCGCCGGTGAATTTACTGTTTTCGTCATCGCTGTATCTTGATACCGCTTCACCAAATTGTATTGTTCCGGCTAATAACTTTGATCTTACGGTATCCAATTTAGCTAAAGTGGCATCTATTTCCGCCTTCGTAATCTGGGGAATTTTTAATATGTGCCTAACTGATGCATCATCACCTGCACGACTAACCATTTGAATAATGTGATAACCAAACGGCGTTTTAAAAGGGCTGCTAACCTGTCCTTCTTTTAAAGCAAATGCCTTACCCATGAATATTGCATCAAAACCTTTCTGACCTCTATTTAAATCTAGCTGGCCATTATTTTGTTTTTGTGTTGCCACATCATCCGAGTAAATATCGGCCATTTTTTTAAAATCTTTTTTGCCACTTTCTACTTGTTGCTTAAACTCATTCAACTGCTCAATACAATATTCTTCTGCCTCTCTGCTCGCTTTTGGATAGGCAACAATCTGACCAATCTCCAGTTCACTTTCGTAATATGGTAAACTGTCTTTAGGTAATTTATTAAAATAAGCTTTTACTTCGTTGGGCGTTATGCGTATACCATCTACAATTTTATTGCGCATTGCGCCGGCGAGTTTCCTTTCTCTAAATCCATCTTTAAAATCTTCCTTTAACTGATAAAGCGACTTGCCTGAAATTTCTTCCAGTTTTTCTTTTGATCCATATGCTCCAATAAAATAACGTACCTGGTTATCTATATCGGCAGCAATTTCTTCTTCAGTAACCGGTAATGAATCTCTTTCTGCCTGTAATACCAATGCTTTAATTCCCATAGATTGTTCTAAAGATAAACAGCGGGCATTTGTTGGCACTTCCACTCCCTGCCGTTGCATATCTGTAATGGTATTATCAATATCACTTTTTAAAATAACCTTGTCGCCAACAACAGCTATTATCTTATCTGCAACAACTTTTACCGATTGCGCCAAAGCCATTGTACATAACATGACATTTATGCTCAAAAGTAAAAATATCTTTTTTGTATTCATTTTATTATCAATATTAATCAGGGTTGCCTGTTTGGTTAAATACCGCAAGGGTTAAAATCAAAAATAAAGAGCTATTTTATCAATAGCCCTTTTTGTAATTATGTTTAACAAATGTTTGTGTCCTAACTTTAGTAAAGGTAGCAACATCGTTGTGTCACTCACTTGTACGCCATACCTATTTGATACTCCTCCTAAATTTGCTTTCGTTTCCTTAATCCGAAATAAAGTAAACTGTAACAATTTATCAAAAATCAGACATCAAAAAATCAGCAATCAGACATTTACAATGTACGTTTCACTTCTACTTCTTCAAATGCTTCCACAATATCACCTACTTCAATATTGGCGTAATTCTTAATGGTTAATCCGCATTCCATATTGGTAGTAACTTCTTTTACATCATCCCTGTAACGTTTAAGGCTACCCAATTCTCCGGTAAATATTACAATACCATCTCTCACCAAACGAATACGGTTGTTCCTTGCAATTTTACCATCCAATACAATGCAACCTGCAACCGTAGCTTTATCAAACTTGTACATTTCTTTGATCTCTACGTTCGCCAGTACTTTATCTTCAACACCTGGTTCAAGCATACCTTCCATTGCACTCCTGATTTCTTCAATAGCATTGTAAATGATAGAATATAATTTTATCTGAATACCTTCCTGTTCACCCAAACGAGCTGCCTGCATAGATGGGCGAACGTTGAAGCCAATAATAATAGCATCGGATGCGTTTGCTAATGTAACATCACTTTCAGTGATGGCACCTACCGCTTTGTGTATTACTTTTATTACAATTTCTTCAGTACTTAATTTTTGTAAGGAATCGCTTAATGCCTCTACAGATCCATCCACATCTCCTTTAATAATAACATTCAATTCTTTAAAGCTTCCCAAAGCCAAACGACGACCAATTTCATCCAGTGTAATATGCTTTTTAGCCCTCATACCCTGTTCTCTCAGTATTTGTCCACGTTGGTAGGCTTTTTCTCTTGCTTCACTTTCATCTGAGTAAACTTTGAAAGTTTCACCTGCTTGGGGTGCACCGTTTAATCCCAAAATTAAAACCGGTGTTGATGGAGGTGCTATTTCACTGCGTTGATTGCGTTCATTGTACATAGCTTTTACCTTACCAAAATTTTGGCCAGAAACAATCATATCACCCAATTTAAGTGTGCCATTCTGAACAAGAATCGTTGCAACATAA
This sequence comes from Ferruginibacter sp., assembly GCA_025352695.1. Classification (GTDB taxonomy): domain Bacteria; phylum Bacteroidota; class Bacteroidia; order Chitinophagales; family Chitinophagaceae; genus Ferruginibacter. Next base: position 4,455 of record JANXSK010000167.1, read on the forward strand.
CCCCTTCCTTTATCAAGCGATGCCTCAATAACAGTTCCGTTGGCACCTTTTTTAGGATTGGCTTTTAATTCAAGTACATCTGCCTCTAAGAGAATTTTTTCCATTAGCAAATCAATATTCAACCCTTGTTTGGCACTTATTTCCTGGCTTTGGTATTTACCACCCCAGCTTTCAACCAATATGTTCATGGCTGCTAATTGCTCCTTAATCTTTTCGGGGTTAGAGCCATCTCTGTCAATTTTATTGATAGCAAATATCATTGGTACACCCGCAGCTTGTGCATGGGAAATAGCTTCCTTTGTTTGTGGCATTACAGCATCATCGGCAGCAATTACAATTACCGCAATATCTGTAACTTTTGCACCACGGGCCCTCATTGCAGTAAACGCTTCATGACCTGGCGTATCAAGGAAAGTAATGGCTCTTCCATCTTTTAATTTTACTTCATACGCACCAATATGTTGGGTAATACCACCAGCTTCACCAGCTATTACATTTGTATTTCGTATGTGATCTAACAGAGAAGTTTTACCATGATCTACGTGGCCCATGATAGTTACAATTGGAGCCCTGCCAGTAAGATCTGCTACATCCTCCTCTTCGTCATCTTCTTCCATTTCGGCAGCATCTTCAACCCCAATAAATTCAACCTCGTAATTAAATTCACTTACTACCAGTTCAATAACGTCTGCCTCTAAACGCTGGTTAATGGAAACCATTATACCTAAGTTCATACACTTGCTAATAATATCAGCAAAACTTACGTCCATCAAACCTGCTAATTCACTTACAGAAATAAATTCGGTTACCTGCAACTTATTACTTTCGCCCCCTTCTGTTCCTCTTTGTATTGCAAGTTCATCTCTTTTGGCCTTCCTGTATTTAGCTTTTAGACTTTTACCACGTCCACCGCCACCTGATAATTTAGCCTGCGTTTCTTTTATTTTATCCTGAATTTCTTTAGCATCAATTTCCCTGTCCTGGCTACGTGCAGCAGGTGCTGCAGTACGGTTGTTATTAAATCTATTACTTCCACCACCCTGTGTTCCACCCGGCCTATTAACACTTGGAGCCCCACCGGGCCTGTTAACACCAGAAGAACCTCCGGGCCTGCTTCCTGCTGGAGGAGCACTAGTATTTGGACGATTGCGATTTTGATCATTTATTGCTGGTCTTGGCGCATTGCCTGTGCCACCTTGTCCCTGATGCGGGGGTGCGCCAGGTTTTCTTTCCATAGGAATGCGTTTGCGCTTGCGCTTATCGTCTTCCCTTTTGGGTCTTGTATCATTATCAACAGGTAGTTCAATTTTACCTAAAATTTTAGGCCCTTCTAATTTATCTGCCTTTATATTTTCTATAATAGCAGGTGCATTTATAACAGGTTCGTCAACTTTTATTGACGCTACAACTACTGGAGAAATTGTAATTACAACAGGTTTTTCAGCTACTGGAATAATCTCTATTTTTTGAGGTGTTGTTACTGGTTTTTCTTCTGCTTTTTTGGTAGCCTTTTTAGGTCTTGTCGAAGAATCAATAGCGTTTAAATCAATTTTTGTAACCACCCTTGGTGCTTCAATTTCCGGAGCATCAATCCTTGTAAGTTCTACCTTTGCTACTTCTGTTACAGGCTTTTCTATAATAGTAATTTCTGCTGCAGGAACTGGTATTTCAACGGGTTCTATTACAACCAGTTTTACTTCAACTGGTTTTACTATTTCTACAGGCTTTTCCTCCCTTGGAATTTCTACAACAGGTACAACTACAGCTACATCAATTGGCTTCACTTCAATTGGTTTTTCAACCGGCGGAGGAACCACCACAGCTGTATCTTTCTTTTTAAAAGAAAGGTCTTCTTCGTCTCTTTTCTTTTTTGGTTCTGTAACACCAGCACCTTTTGACAATTCAATCTTTTGCGCTTTTTCCTTTGCGGCTTTATCTTGTTGAAACTCTGACTGCAAAACACGGTACATTTGTTCCGTGAGTTTTGCTGTTGGTGTTAAGTCATCTCTTTTAAACCCCTTAGATTCAAGAAATTCAACTAAGGTATCTTTCCCTATATTAAATTCCCTGGCGGCGTTCAATAATCTTGGTGTATTTGTTGCTACTTCTGACATTCGTGTTTTGTTTGCCTATAACTATTGGTACATAGGCGGTCATTTTCTTTTTAAATTATAATATATTACCATGCCATCACTCTTTTTCAAATTCTTCTTTTAAAATCCTCAAAACATCGGCAATAGTTTCTTTTTCCAAATCTGTCCTTCTTTCTAATTCTTCTGCGGTTAAATCCAATACAGAACGGGCGGTATCGCAACCTACTTTTTTCAAGGCCTCTATTACCCAAGGTTCTATTTCGTCACTGAATTCTTGCAAATCAATATCAAATTCATCTACTTCTCCTTCATTATCCCGGAATACATCTATTTCGAACCCTGTCAATTCACAGGCCAATTTTATATTTACGCCTCTTCTTCCTATTGCCAATGATACCTGATCAGGTTTTAAAAATACAGTAGCATGCTTTTTTTCTTCATTAATATCTATGCTGGTAATTTTTGCTGGTGTTAGTGACCGTTGTATCAATAACTGTATATTGCTTGTCCAGTTGATTACATCAATATTTTCATTTTTTAATTCTCTAACTATACCGTGAATACGGCTTCCCTTCATACCGACGCAGGCACCCACAGGATCAATCCTATCATCAAAACTTTCTACCGCTATTTTAGCCCTTTCGCCCGGATCTCTCACAATTTTTTTTACAACAATTAAACCATCAAATATTTCAGGAACTTCAATTTCCAATAATTTTTCTAAAAATGAAGCACTTGTTCTTGATACTACAATGATTGCCTGGCTATTCTTTAACTCTACCTTTTTTACAACGCCGCGTACATTTTCTCCCTTTTTAAAATAATCAGATGGTATTTGCTCTGATTTTGGTAAAATCATTTCATTACCCTCCTCATCCAATAACAACACTTCTTTTTTCCAAACCTGATAAACTTCTCCACTCACGATATCTCCTACACGATCCTCGTATTTTTTTATTAACAGGTTTTTCTTAAGGTCATTGATGCGGCTTGCCAATGTTTGCTTACCTGCTAATATTGCTCTGCGACCAAATTCCTTTTGAATATCTACCTCTTCATATAATTCTTCCCCAACAGCATAATCCGGTTCAATTTTAATTGCATCGCTATATTCAATTTCCGTTAACGTATTATAAATATCGCCATCATCGACAATGGTGCGACGACGAAAAATTTCCAAATCGCCCTTTTGGTCATTTACAATTACATCAAACTGATCATCACTACCGTATTTTTTACGAATTAATGTTTTAAAAACATCCTCCATAACTTTCATTAATGTCGGACGATCAATGTTTTCAGCTTCTTTAAATTCCTGAAAGGAATCAATCAAATTAATACGTGCCATAAACTTACCAGCCTCACTTTTACATCCCGCCGGCAGGGGTGTTTTGTTAAATAAATTAAAATGCTATTAATACTATTGTTTGCTTCACCTGATTAAACGGAATGTCCGTTGTTAAAGTTAGTGCTTTTTTATTTTTACCTTCTGTGTATTCAATAGTTATTGTTTCTTCCGAAACCACCACTAATTTCCCTTCTTTTTTTGCTTCATCAACCATGGTTATTTCTACATTGCGCCCAATATTTTTTTTGTATTGGCGAATAAGCTGCAATGGTTCGTCAATGCCAGGACTAGAAACCTCTAAAGAAAAATTTCCATCTGGATACCATCCTTCTTCTTCAATCGTACGATACATAGCCCTATTTATCTTCACACATTTGTCAATATTAAGGCCCTCATCTGCATCTAAAAACACTTTAATATTGTTTGTAGGCTTGATGCGAACGGATACTAAAAAAACGTCTTCAGTTGGTGGTAGTAATTTTGCTACCAACGCTTCTATTGCTTGTGTACTTGTGTCTTGAATCATAAAAAATGAAGAAGGGAACGATCTTCGTTCCCTTCATTTGTTTCTTTTTCCAATGCAAATATAGTAAACTAATTAATACCCGCAAAATTCAAAGCTTTATACCACATTATATTTTTATGAAATAATTAATAAATTTTAACAAAAAAAATTTAATTGATTTATACCTTTACATCATGAATATTATTAGGTTAACTTTCGAACTTTTTATTTTATACCTCGTGTATAAATTAGTATTTGATTTAATAATTCCTGTTGCAAAGACTACCAGGCAGGTAAAAAAACAGTTTGTAGATATGAGTGCCCAGATGGAAGAAAAAATGAATCAGCAAAAGCAACAAGCCAATGCTTTTAATACTGCCAAACCACCTGTACAACCAACCTCCAAAAGTGACGACTATATTGATTTTGAAGAAATAAAAAAGTAACTGCTTCTAATTATTAAAAAAAGCAATATCCTCTATTTTGTCATTAAGCAATAAATGATATACTTGCAATCCTACTTCTTTAGCACCCTCAATATTAATAATAGAATCGTCTATAAATAAAGTTTCAGCAGCAGTAATTCCGGCATCATCTAAAACAAATTTATATGTAGCAGGGTAAGGTTTACGCATTTGTATTTTGTGAGAATAATATGCTTTTATAAAATAATCATCCAAATTTAACTTCCCGGTTTCTTTAGTAAACATTTTATGGAAGGCAGTTAGGTGTATGCTGTTTGTGTTGCTTAGTAAATATATACTGTATCTCTCTTTTAGTTTTTCGAGGCAATCAAGACTTTCTTTTCTAAAATTTAGCAAAATTGCATTCCATGCTATTTCAAGCTGTAATTGAGTAGTAGATGAGTTGCAATAATCAATAATATTATTATAAAAATCCGATTCAGAAATTTTACCTGTTTCAAGTGACTCAAATAAACTATTTGCCCCAGACTGGGAGTACATTTCATCAAACTGCTGTACCCCTAATTTTTTAAAAGCATCTGCTGTTTTATTGTAATCGATGTTAAGTAAAACTCCACCAAGGTCAAACAGCAGATTTTTTATTTTTGGCATAATTTATTTATTTGGTTTCAAAATTATCTTATTTTACTTACTTTTGCCCTCCGTTACTTAAAAAATAACAGGGCCTATAGCTCAGTTGGTTAGAGCACCTGACTCATAATCAGGTGGTCCCTGGTTCGAGCCCAGGTGGGCCCACGAAAAAAATTAGCCCGATGAATTTCGGGCAATTTTTTTACTTTCATTTAACCTTTCATTAACCCTGCTGGCTATTATTTTTGCCACTCAAGACTATTTTATGAAGAAAATTGCATTTCTATTAATTGCACTTATTTCCTTTACTGCCGCATCGGCACAGTTAAAGCAAAAAAAAGATTGGAGTAAAGTTCGTATTGACCGTGCCGGGGATCATCTTATGCTACAACTTAGCTATGATAATTGGAGTGAAAAACCAGATAGCATTAAAAATAGGATGAAAGGACTGTCTCGGGGGTTTAATTTTTATGTAATGTTGAATAAGCCCTTTAAAACCGATCCAAGGTGGAGTGTAGGTTTTGGCGTAGGAGTTAGTACCAGCGGCATGTATTTTAAGAATACAAATATTGGCCTTACCTCAAACAGTATTTTATTACCCTTTACTAACCTGGATTCGTCAAGCCATTTTAAAAAATATAAATTGGCTACTACATTTTTAGAGGCCCCAATTGAACTTAGGTACACATTTGATCCTGAAAACGAAGATAAAAGTTGGAAAGTTGCAATAGGCGTTAAGGTGGGTACTATGTTAAATGCGCATACAAAAGGTAAAACATTTGTTAATAGGAGTGGAAGTACTTTAAATGCTTATACGGAAAAAGAAAGTAAAAAATTGTTTTTAAATTCAACTCGTATAGCAGCTACCGCAAGGATAGGCGTAGGGCATTTTTCTCTTTTTGGGGCTTATTCAATTACTTCGTTTTTGAAAGAAGGTGCAGGACCTGCAATGCATCCTTACCAAATTGGACTCGCCATAAGCGGATTATAAACAATCAGTTTAACAAAATATATAAAAATCCCAGCCAATATGCCGGGATTTTTATTTTTCAATGGTGTAACTTCGCAACTTATAAAAATCCATGAGCGACGAAATTAAACACGAATGTGGCCTCGCCTTTATTCGCCTTCGCAAACCTTTCAGTTATTACCAACAGCAATATGGTTCCGTATTGTACGGCCTCAATAAGTTGTACTTGCTGATGGAAAAGCAACACAATCGTGGCCAGGATGGTGCAGGTATTGCTACAGTAAAACTGAATGTAGAGCCAGGTTATCCTTTTCTACATCGTATACGAAGCAGTGCCAATCAACCAATTGCCGACCTTTTTTTGCAGATAGGAAAAGAGATTGAGGAAATCGAAAAATACCAACCTGATATTAAGAACCACCCGGGACTTATGAAGGGTAATGTAGATCATCTGGGTGAATTGCTTTTGGGCCATTTAAGGTACGGTACCCAAGGAAAAAATAATGTTGAATTTTGTCATCCTTTTATAAAGCGAGACACAATTCCAGCAAGAAATTTGGCCCTGGCAGGAAATTTTAACCTGGTAAATACGGAGGAATTATTTAGTTTAATTAAGCTTGAGCCTGGCGTATTTCAAAAACAAAGTGACCTTGCTGCAATGATGGAAGTGTTGCACCATTTTTTGGTAAAAGCAGATGAAGCTTTTCCCGGGCAATTAGATATTGCTAGTGTATTAAAAAATGCTGTTCCCCTTTTTGATGGTGGCTTTAATTTTTGTGGATTAACTGGTAATGGTAACGCTTTTGTTATGAGGGATTCACATGGTATCCGACCATCTTATTATTATGTTAACGATGATGTAATTGTTGCTGCTAGCGAAAGAGCAGCTATACGAACGGCTTTTAATGTTGGTGAAAATGAAGTGCAGGAACTAATGCCGGGATGTGCTTTAATTGTAGATGCAGAAGGAAATTACACTATCGAACAAATTGTAGAAGCAAAGGAAAGAAAGGCTTGTAGTTTTGAGCGGATTTATTTTTCACGTGGGAGCGATGAAAAAATTTACAAAGAAAGAAAAGCACTTGGCCGATATTTAAGCGAACCAGTATTAAAAGCAGTTGATTATGATTTAAAGAATACCATTTTTTCTTTTATTCCCAATACTGCAGAAACTGCTTTTTATGGTCTTTTAAAGGGTGCGGATGAATACCTTAAAAAAATAAAAATAGAAAGAATTTTAAGCTGGGGAAATAATTTTGATGAAGAGAAACTTTCGGAAATGATTAACCGAAAAATTCGTTTTGAAAAAATTGCTATTAAAGATGTAAAACTGCGTACGTTTATTACTGAAGATAGTAGTAGAAATGAAATGGTACAACACGTATACGACATTACTTATGGCACTGTGCGAAAGGATATAGATACGCTTGTAGTAATTGATGATTCTATTGTGAGGGGAACTACTTTAAGAGAAAGTATAATCCGTATGTTAGCCAGATTAGAACCCAAACGAATTATTGTGGTTTCTTCTGCACCACAAATACGTTACCCAGATTGCTATGGTATTGATATGAGTAAAATGGGTGATTTTATTGCCTTTAAAGCCGCTATTGAATTATTGCAAGAAAGAAAACAAGAATCTTTACTTGATAACCTTTTATTAAAGTGCAAGGAATTACAAAAAAACAATCAGCTGCATACCGAGAATGTAGTGCGACAGGTATATAAGCAATTTACTTTAGAAGATATCTCAGCTAAAATTGCACAACTTATAACACCTAAGGAAATTACTATCCCGGTTGATGTAATTTATCAAAAAATAGAAACATTGCACCTTGCATGCCCAACAAACACAGGAGATTGGTATTTTACAGGAAATTATCCTACACCAGGTGGTAACCGGGTTTGTAACAAAGCATTTATGAATTATATGGAAGGAAAAAATGTAAGAGGATATTAATAAACCCAATTCTTTTATATTCATTTTATGCAAAAACGTACAAATGTTAATGTAATTAATCATGAAAACATTATTCCTCGTTCGTCATGCAAAAAGCAGTTGGGATTTGGCGCCCCTCAATGATTTCGGTCGTTCTTTAAATGAGCGTGGAAAAAAAGATGCTCCGGCAATGGCACAACGTCTTTTAAATAAAAATATAAATATTGATGTATTTATATCAAGCCCTGCCAAAAGAGCAAAAAAAACAGCAGAACTTTTTTGCAACATTTATAAAAAAGATAAAGAGCAAATTGTTTTTATTCCCTCATTATACCATGCTTCTTTACCTACTTTTTTTGAGGTAGTTGAACAACTTAATGATAATTATAATTCTGTTGCCATGTTTTCTCATAATCCGGGAATAACTGAATTTGTAAACCAACTGGTTGAAGGTGTAAAAATCGACAATATGCCTACCTGTGGCGTATTTGCTATAAAAACAAATATTACTAAATGGAAGGATTTTTCAATGTCGAAAAAAGAACTACTACTTTTTGATTATCCAAAAGCTGAATAATTTTAGGATTTCCTAATTGTTGTTTTTCCAACCTCAATACTTAGCACAAAAGATTTAATACAACTTTTATATTGTTCCATATCAAACGTTAATTGTAAATAATTAAACAATCCTGCTTTTTTAATTACTTCTTTCAATAAAAATGTATGCTGTTCTACACTATAAAATAATTGCTGTTGCATTAAATATTTAGCAAGATATTCTTGTTCTGTTTGTCCGGGGGTAGGTACCAGAATTGCCTTCTTTTGAAGCTTTATCAAATCCATCACTGTTGTGTAGCCAGATCTGCTGATTATCATTTTAGATTGTTCAATTACTTGATTAAGCTCGTGCGAAGCAAGGTGGTTTCTTACCATAATTTTATCGCATTTATTGGCTTTTGTAAACAGTATTTCATTCGTTTCCGGCAATCCGCGTACTAATAATACATTACCGGTATATTCTATTAGCTGGAGCAATAATTCATCTTCAAAAATAGTTCGCTGTGGTTCTGGACCCGACAATAATATTAATAAATCATAATTTATATTAACCTGGTTACTTTTTTCAAATCTTGATAATCCACCAATGTATTTCAAATTAAAAGGTAAATATTCAGGATGAGATAATTGGCCTGCAATATAGGGACTTCCTTCAAAATCTGGTACCCAACAAAGTTTATATTGTTTTATAAACAAATAATGCATTTTTTGCAATAGCATCTCAAAAAACTTATTACCAGTTTTAATTAATAATTGGTGTGTAATGTAAATACAGGGAATGTGCTTATGATACAATCCAAAGCGATTATCTGATATAATCGCATCAATTGAATAATCTTTTACAATTTTTTTTAGCCATTGGTGTTCTTTAAATATTGAAAATAATAAACCAGGGATTTGCAATGCAATTTTTATAGGTAGCGATTTTTTTTTTTTAGAATATTTTATTTTATAGCCATGGAGTGGTAAAAAAATTAATGCTGGAAATTCTTGATGCAATAATATTCGAACAGGCCCATCTGCTGCAATAAGTACTTGACAACCTTCTGATAATAAATTTTTTATCAAAGGAATACATCTTGTTGCATGACCTAGTCCCCAATCTAATGGTGCTATAAGAATCTTGTAAGGTTTAGCCAAAATGTTAATTTCAAAATTAATTATTAAAAAAATACAATAATTATGTATAAAATAAGTTTATATTTATAATCTTTATTTATGGTACGAATTTTAAAAATAGGTTTTTTACTGATTTTAATAACTTCATTTTTGCTAACAAGCTGCAACGCCTCAAAAAAAAATTGTGGTTGTCCTAATAAAAAAGGAATGGTTGGTTACTAATTAAAGGTACTTAAGCATATATAAGTCTAAATATCAATGAACAGAATAAACCGCGATTTACTTGTCTTGTTTAACCAAGAATTAATGAGCCAAAAGGCCATGGAAAACGAAGTTGAACTATTACACGAACTTCTATTTTCAGTGGAACGCCTTGAAAATTTGGTTATAGCTCATGAAATAATTGATTTAAATAAATACAAAATAATTAATACGCAAGATATCCTCAGCAAAACAATTCGTCTTCAGGAATTAAAACCTTTTGTTTTTTTAAATTGTAAAAATTAATTATTTTAATTTAATATCAGTTTAATTTTGTTAGGGATTCCGTTAACTTTGCAAGCATTTCATCAATTTCTTCTTTCTTACAAGTTCCCACACTTAACCTATACCAACTACTATTGGCAGATGCCCCAAATGCGGAGAATGGAACAATTGCCAATTTAGCCTCATTCAACAAATATTCAGTAACCTCTTTTTGATTGTTTAGTTTTTTGCCATCATGATTTTTTTTACCAATTAAATCAATTTGTATAGTCAAATAAATAGCAGCTTGTGGCGCAACCGCATCTACTGAAAATCCAGCTATTTTAAGTTGTTGAAATCCTTCGTAAATCCTTTGTAAACGTTCTGCTATTTCAGCTTTAAAATGTATTAAATAAGTATCTACTGCCTCAGTTTGCACTAAATAGTTAGCTGTAGCTTTTTGCTCTGCCATTGGTGCCCATGCGCCGAGATGGCTATTAATAGCTTTCATTTTATTAATTAGGTTAGCAGGTCCCATTGCCCAGCCAACTCTTACGCCTGTTGCCGCAAATGATTTGCTAATTCCATCAATAAAAATGGTGTATTCTTTCATTTTGGGCCTTAAAGAAACTGGGTTATAATGTTGTGTTTTTCCGTAAGTCAGCGTCCAGTAAATCTGGTCGTATAATAAATATAATTTCTTTTCTTCACCCCCCCTTTGTTCATTTTCAGCTATTACCAAATCGCAAATTGCCAACAATTCTTCTTCAGTAAAAGTAGTACCCGTTGGGTTTAGCGGAGAACACAATGCAAGTAAAGAAGCTCCTTTTAAATAGGGTTCAATTTCAGCTGCCGTAGGCATAAAATTATTTTCCCTTTTACTTTCAATCAATATATGTTCTCCCTCTGTAAAATGAACATAGTGGTTATTGTTCCAGCTTGGTACAGCATAAATTACTTTTTCTCCTTTATCTACAATAGCACGATATGCCGCATATATTAATGGTCTTCCGCCGGCAGCTATTAAAATTTCGTCATTGGCAAAACTGAGTCCTTCCCTTTTTTGTATAAATTCCGCTACCGCATTTCGTAATTCAAAAATGCCATCTGCAGGTGGATAAGTTGTGTTGTGGCTTTTATAAGCATCAATTATTTCATTTTCAAATTGCTTTGGTATGGGGAAAATAGAGCTGTCAAAATCTCCTATTGTAAAATTGTATATTTTATTTCCTTGTGCCATCTTTTCCTTTATATCTGCTCCCAATTTTACAATTTCGGAACCAATAAGTGTTTCGGCAAGATGACTAAGTTTAGATGAGGGCATATAATTAATTATTAAGAACGATTATCATACATTGTAAAAGTAATTTTTATAGAGGGCAATACAAAAACAATTGAAAGAAGTACTCAATGTTAATATAAACTACTATTCTTTTTTACACAGCAGCGTAAGGAAATAGCTTTACAATTATTAAATTTAATTCGCAATTAAAGGCTTGTTTATTTAAAGATATTGTACACCAGCCAACTCATTAAGTATGCTAGCACTGTCATGTATATTAACTGAATAGTCGGCCATTTCCAACTACGGGTTTCTCTTTTTACTATTGCCAAAGTACTCATGCATTGCATGGATAATACATAGAATACCAGCAGCGACAATCCTGTAGCAAGGTCATATACTTTGCTGCCATCTGCACGAACGGCTGCACTCATTTTTTGCCGTAAGGTGCTGCTGTTATCATTTGCATCTTCACCAACACTGTATAATGTGGCCATAGTGCCTACAAATACTTCTCTGGCTGCAAAAGAGGTAATTAATGCAATACCAATTTTCCAATCATAGCCTAATGGACGAATGGAAGGCTCTATTGCTTTACCCAAAGTACCAGCAAAGGAATTTTGTAATAATTCTGTTTTTCGTTGCCGGTTTAATTCATCTGATTGCTGCGGATTTTGTTGAATCAGTTGCTTATATTTTGCAGTAACGCCGGCCATTTTATCTGCTGGTCCGTAAGTGCTTAATACCCACAATAAAAGACTAATGACCATAATTATTTTACCAGCCTGAAATACAAATATTTTTGCCTTCTCAATCATGGTAGTAAGTGCATTTTTCCATCTTGGGGCACGGTATACCGGTAACTCTAAAATAAAAAAACTTTTCTCTTTTATGTTGATGAACCATTTCATTACAAATGAAACAATGAGTGCCATTATGGTTCCCAATAAATATAAACCCATCATCACCAACCCTTGAATACTTAAAAATCCAAAATATAATTTTGAAGGAATAATTAATGCTATTAAAATGGTGTAAACCGGCAACCGGGCACTGCAGCTCATTAATGGCGTAACCATTATAGTGAGTAACCGTTCTTTTCTATTCTCAATATTTCTTGCGCTCATTATGGCCGGTACTGCACAAGCCAAGCCACTAATCATAGGCATAACACTCTTGCCATTCAGCCCTACTTTGCGCATAAGCTTATCTGTAAGAAAACTTATTCTTGCCATATACCCTGTGTCTTCCAACAGTGTTATAAGACCAAAAAGAATCATTATTTGTGGTATAAAAACCATGATCCCGCTGAGGCCTGCAACAACACCATTAATCAGCAGATCGCTCCACCACGTATCGGGTAAAGTACTGCCTAAAAAACCACTTAATTTTCCAAAAATCCATTCAATTGCATCCATGGGGTAATGAGCTACCCAAAAAACACTTTGAAATAACAAGAATAAAACAGCCAGTAAAATAAGATAGCCCCATTTTCTATCTAACAAAATATTATCAAGTTTTTCTGTAAACAGCGCCTTTTTTAAAGGATCGCTTTCCACCACAGTTACCTGCATAATTTGTTTTATACGGCCATACCGCTGCATTATTTCTTCAGCCTGTGTGCGGGTAGGATTAAATTTATTTTCTTCTTCAATAACTTCAATAGCGTCCTGCAAAGAACTCCCTAGTTTAAAATGCTCGTGGTTAATTAAATAATGTAAGGCAGTATAATCACTTATTGAAGGAACTAATTTTTTTACACTGCTTACTGCATTTTGAGCAAGTAAATGGCAATTAATAAACTCCCGATGCATTAAAATATGATTGGCTGCAGTTTGGTCAATAACCTTTTTTAATTGCGGTATACCCTTCCCTTTTCTTGGATTGATACTTACAACTGGCACTCCCAATTCTCTTTCCAATCCGGCAACATCTATTTGTGTTCCTTTACTTCCAGCGAGGTCCATCATACTTAATGCCAATACCACCGGCACATTAAGATCAATGATTTGAGAACAAAATAATAGATTTCGCTTTAAGTTACTGGCATCTGCAACCAGCAATACCATATCAGGTTTTATATCTTCATCTTGTTGTAATAAAACTTTGTACGCTACCCATTCATCAGCACGTTTTGGATATAAACTATAGGTACCGGGCAAATCAATCAATGTGGCAGATAAGGTTTCAGAAATGTTACAATACCCGGTTTTTTTATCAACCGTTACACCAGGAAAATTACCTACTTTTTGATTTAACCCTGTTAATACATTGAACAAAGAGCTTTTGCCGCTGTTGGGATTACCTACTAATGCTATGTTGATTTTTTTTGCCAAAATAAATTAAATGTAAAAGTAATGGCTATCTGTCTTTTAAGTTTACGAATTTAGAAAGAAGGCTTAAGTAGGTTCTCTTTAAAAATATTTATATCATAAACCTTTTTGAATATGGCAAACATTTTGCGAGGAAAGGTGGTATATATAAATTTTACATTTTGTTTACGTCCATAGCCATCGGGTGAATTACCTTTACCACTATTAACCATTTCATGTATGAAAAATATATTTTATTGTTTATTATTTTCTACTCAATTTGTAACAGCACAAAAATTAAAGAAAGCAGATAAAATTATTGTTGCCAATTTACAAACGCATATAAGTTACCTCGCCGATGACAAACTGGAAGGACGAAGAACTGGTAGTAGCGGAGAAAAATTAGCTTATGAATATATTAGTAGCGAATTTTTAAAAGCTGGTTTAACAACCCACGGTGATAAAGAAACATTTTTACAGGAGTTTGAAATAAATGATGGAAAGAAAATTTCTGCGGCTTCTCACCTGCTTATTAACGGGAATGATCTTGTGATTGATAAAGAATATTTCCCTTTAGCTTTTAGCAAAAATGGTAGCTTAACTGCTGTTGCCTCTATTGCCTTACATGAAAATGGCACACCCTGGTTTTATGATATTAACGAATTGCTGGAAACCAATAAAAATAATCCGCATTTTGATTTGATAGATGCTCTCAAATTAAAAGTTGCAGATGCCGAAAAAAAAAGGGCTACTGCCTTTTTAATTTACAACACTTCTGCAATTAAAGATGAACTGCAATTTGATGCTAAATCAAAAACGACATTATCGGCCATTCCTGTTATCTACATCACCAAAACAGCGAAAGAAAAATATTTAAAAGATGAAACAGCTTCACTTGATATTCAACTTAAAATAGAAATAATTGATAAAATAAGATACGGTCATAATGTTGTTGGTTATCTTGATAACAAAGCACCCAACACAATTATTATTGGTGCACATTACGATCACCTTGGTTATGGAGAAGATCATAATTCTTTGTACACCGGAACTATGCCGATGATACACAATGGCGCAGATGACAATGCAAGTGGCACTGCTGCAATTATAGAATTAAGTAAATTACTTAAAGAGTCAAAATATAAAAATAACAACTACCTTTTTATTTGTTTTTCAGGAGAAGAACTTGGGTTGTTTGGTTCAAAATATTTTACCGAGCATCCAACCATTGATTTTGCCATTGCTAATTACATGATTAATTTAGATATGGTGGGCAGATTAAATGATAGCACTCATGGATTAAATATTGGAGGTTATGGTACATCGCCGGTGTGGGGACAAACTTTATCTGCCAGTAATAAATTTTTTAAAATAAAATTTGATAGCAGCGGCACCGGCCCAAGTGATCATACCTCTTTTTACAGAAAAGATATTCCGGTATTATTTTTCTTTACTGGTGTACACAATGATTATCACAAACCCAGCGATGATGCAGACAAGATAAATTACATCGGCGAATGGATGGTATTAAAATATATTTTTAAATTAATTGAAGATGTTAATAATAAAGGCAAGTTAAGTTTTACAAAAACAAGGGAGGCAACTTTAAACAGTAAAACCAGTTTTAAAGTTTCGCTTGGCATAATGCCAGACTATACTTACAGTGGAAATGGTGTAAAAGCTGATGGAATAAGTGAAGGTAAAATTGCTCAAAAGGTGGGCATTAAAGCAGGTGATATAATTGTACAGTTGGGTGATTATAAATTTACAGATATACAAACCTATATGGAAACACTTAATAAATTTAATAAGGGCGATGCTACAAAAGTTAAAGTAAAAAGAGGTAAGGAAGAATTGATATTTAATATTATTTTTTAGTTGCCCTATATCTATAAAATGTAAAAGTAACTTTGTACAATAAAGTTTAATGAAATACTAACATACAAAATTATTTTATTCTGAAGCTTTTAAACAGGCATAAGATAAAGACATGAAACTTAAAATAGATAATGAAACATTGGCGCAGGAGTTTTTTGAAAACTCGATACTGTTAGGCATTGTAGCTCCAGTTAAAGATTACCAATTGTGCTGGCAATTAAATCAGGTACTGGGTTTTGATTTTAGAATTAACAACGATTTTGAAATTCAGTTAACCAAAAAAGAAAGAAAATATTTTTTTTCCATTTATGAATACTTAGTGCCCTCAACTTGCCTTGCCCACTATTTATACAACAACCAGTTTGATGGAGAATATTTATTACCCGAATTTAAACACCTTGATTTTTTATGGCTGATGAAAGGAGAATATGTAAATGCAGAAGAATTAAAAGCGCTGATTTATTCCATTAAAACATTGCCCGGTGTTCAATTAGTAAATGAAATGACAAATGAAAAAATTAAGCACAAGCAACACCTTATTTTTTAAACCACTGCACCACCCTGAAGTATAACTTGGTTTTAAATTTGTAATAAAATTAACATAAGTTTATACTCTTCATGTGGGAAGAAAAAGGAAATACACTCTATTAAAAATTTGAATTCAAAAACTTTTCAAAAGCTTTTGGTTTCATAACAAAGGTAGCATTGGCTGCAGAAAAATGGACAATCATCCTTTATAGAGCAATGTTTACAACAAAGTAGAAATATGGCTAATACACATAATGCTGGAAATATTATTACAGAAAAAACAGGATACTTTCAATAAAAATTAATGCATTGGTTTAATTATTTACTATCACTGCTTTTATCTGTTGTTTAATCATAGTACCTATGGGCGTAGTAAATTTATCCAACCCAAATTGTTGTAAAATATTTTTTACCTCTTTGCCTTTACTTGCTTCTGCCGAAATTAACAAGCCTCCACTTGTTTGGGGATCTGCCAATATCGCTTTTTGATATTCCGTTATGGGTCCGATTTTTTCACCATAACTATCCCAGTTTCTATCTGTACCGCCAGGAACACATTTTTGATCAACGTAATTAAAAATATGTTCAGTAATAAAGTGAATCGTATTAAAATTAAGTGTTGCGCTTAATCTGCTGCCCTCTGCCATTTCAACAAGGTGTCCAAATAAACCAAATCCCGTTACATCTGTCATTGCATTTACACCACTTATCTTTCCCAATGCTTCACCTACTTTATTTAATTGCATCATTTGTTTTGCTGCAACCCCTTTGTGTTCTTCTTTTAGTAATCCCTTTTTTTCTGCTGTGGTTAAAATACCCACACCTAATGGCTTGGTTAAAAACAGCAGGTCGCCCTCTTTTGCAAGGTTATTTTGTTTAATGTTTTTAATAGGTACCAATCCATTAACTGCCAAACCAAAAATAGGTTCTGGGCTATCAATGCTATGTCCGCCAGCCAAGGGTATTCCTGCTTCCATACAAATACTTCTACTTCCTTCAATAACTTTTTGTGCTACTGCAGGAGGTAAAATATTAATGGGCCAACCTAAAATTGCAATCGCTAAAATAGGTTTACCTCCCATCGCATATACATCACTAATTGCATTAGCGGAAGCGATGCGTCCAAACTCATAAGGGTCATCCACGATAGGCATAAAAAAATCAGTAGTTGATATCAGTGCTGTCCCATCGCCTAAATCATATACTGCTGCATCATCTTTGCTATGATTGCCAACAATCAATTTATCATTATCAGGTGCCGCAAAATTACTAGCCAATATTTCATCTAATACCTTGGGAGCAATTTTACAACCACAACCTGCGCCATGAGAATATTGAGTAAGTTTAAACGACTTCTTTAAATCGTTTGCCATATAATCCATTTTTGTCATTACAAGATTTTTATTATTCTTTCTTTTTTCTTTGTAAAATAATGGCAGCATTCGATTGTAGATCTGCGCTAAAACGAACATCATACACTGCTTCCCCATCATGCACTACCAGTAAACCTGTATTAGGCGGTATGCTTCCTAAATTTTCTGCATACATAACCAGCTTTATAGAATCGGGGGTATCTTTTGTTATATATATTGTTTTACTTACCGCCCTGGTTGATAATCCCTGTTTTGAAAAAATTACTTCGCCATTCATTACCACACTTACTGTATCGCCATCAACATAGCCATTGTCGTACAAGGTAAGTACCAAACTATCCGAGTGATAATAAACAGATTGTGTTGTAGCAATCGTTCTTTTATTTACATCTGCCGCCCCCTGTACTATTGAGGCTGTAATTACAGAAGGAGGTTTTTTTTCAGCAACAACAGCAATAATTTCTTTTAGTTTTTCCTGAGTTACTGACACGACAGCTACAGGTGGCGGCGCTTGTTTTGAAACTTCAGTTACTGCTTTTTTTATCTCCTGCGGCTTAGAAACAACTGCAATGGTTGGAGCCGAAACATAAGTTGGTAAAGGCTTTGGCGGTACTGGTTTAATAATGGCCGGTTTTACTTCTTCCGTAACTATTGCAGTTGGTTTTACAACAACAATCGGTGGAGGTAATTTATTTTCAACAGGTTTATTTATTGTTGTAATTGCAGTTGGCTCTGGTGCTTTGGTAACTTTTACCGGTGCAGATTTTTTTGCTACATCCGGATTAATTAAAACGTCAGGCGTTGCTATTTTTTCTACTTTAGTTATAGCAGCAATGGTAACTTCCGGCGCTGCTTTTTTTATCGGTTCCTTAAACACCAATTGATCCACCAATTTTATCTCAGTTAATCTTTTATACAATACAGTAGCCTTATAGTCACTTTTACGTTGCAATTTAACGCTGCCGGTGGCAGATAAAAATCTCTTTGTTCGGTTTGTACTCCAGTTACCTTTTAATATCATGCTGGTATCATCAACGGTTAATGTTACCAGCATTGTTTTTTTAATATTTTTAGGTGGTACAAAACTAAAAGAGTTATCAATCAAACTTACATCTTCAATAATTACCTGATTATTTTTTCGCTCAACGGTAATATCTCTTATGCCTATTTCCATTTTGCCATTTTCTTCAAAAGAAATATGAGAGTAGCCAACCAGTTTACCTTTTACTTCACTGATAGAAATTTCATAAGGCAAATATTTTTTAGTGGAATCAACATACATTTCGCCTTTCCAAAGACCTGTAATATCCTGTGCAAAAAGTGAAGCTGGTAAAATTAAAAAGAGTAAAAATATTTTATTGAACAATAGTTTTTTCATCAATTAATTTTTGAGTATTATTTTTTATTTCTGTATTTACACAAACTATTTTCGTTATTAACTTCTCTGTATTTTCTCTATTTTGTAATCCTTTTTCATAATACTTATCGTAATAGAGCAGCAAAATACGAAAACATTCTCGGTGGTTATTTTCCAATAAGTAATTAATGGCTGTTTTTGTATCCTGTCCACCCAATCTTTTTTGCAGGCGAATAATGGCGTTTACCAATTTTTCCTTTTCAAAACGCCCATATGTTTCTGTAATTGCACTAAGTCTTTCTTCAAATGGAATATCTAGAAATAATACCCGACTATTGCGCATTTGTTTCCAACAATTATTTGGAATGTTGATTGATCCAATCCGCTGACTTTCATCTTCGATAAAAATCTCTATCTGATCTTTTGTTATAGCTGAGTTACTAATTTTATATAATTTTTGTGCCAGCAAATTTTCAAACAGCTCCTGTGTAGGTTGTGGTTTTTCGCCCATGGCGCCAAAAGCAGAACCCTTGTGATTTGCCAATCCTTCCAAGTCTATAACGTTGTAGCCTAAACTTTGTAATTCCTGCAATACCAATGTTTTTCCAGATCCAGTATAACCACCTAGCACACTAAAATTATAGGGTAAATCAAATTGTGTTCTTACCCATTGGCGATATGCTTTATAGCCACCGGATAAAGTATATACTTTAAACCCATACAAGTCTAATAACCATGCCACGCCTGCACTTCGCATTCCACCACGCCAACAATGTACCAAAACTGTGCTTGAACTTTCAAGTGGCAGGCTTGATTGAAACCTACCCACTAAACCTTCCACTTCCTCCACCATCCTTTTCATCTTAACTCCAAAATAATCAAGTCCTATTTTAATAGCTATTTTCCTGCTTTGTTGTTTATAGGCAGTGCCAACCACTTTTCTTTCTTCATCTGTAAATAACGGTAAACTATGTGCTCCAGGTATTTGAGCATGAACATATTCGGCTGGACTGCGAACATCTAGTATGGGATGTACCTTTGCCAGCTGCAAAAATTCTTCAATTAAAATTTTTTGAATTGCCATTGTAATTATGCTAATTGCACTAAGATACACAAAGAAAAAAGCTATCGTAAAATTTAACTATAAAAAAGTATATTTATCAATATGATTAAAATTATAAAACATTTACTACCACTTTTTATTGTACAGTTTTTTACCTGGCTGGCATTATTTTCTTTATGGATTTATGCTACTCCGGTAATTACAAAATACATATTTAATTCTACAGATTCAGAAAGTAAGGCATTTGAAAGCGGCACTACCTGGGTAGGTATTTGCTTTGCATTTTATAGCACTTTAGCCGCTATTATGGCTTTTGCAATTCCCCGGTTAACCAAACAATACAGTAAATATAAAATACATGCAACGGCATTATTAATTGGCAGTATTGGGTTGGTACTTATCTATTTTATTAAAAACCAATACCTACTGTTTATTTCTTTTGCTTTTATTGGTATTGGCTGGAGCAGTATATCCAATATACCCTACAGCATCATCAGTGACATTGCTCCCGAACCAAAAATGACTACCTATTTTACAGTATTTAATTTTTCGGTAGTAATACCACAAATAACAGCTGCATTTTTACTAAGCTATTTAACCCGTAATTATTTTGCCGGAGAAACTATTTACACCATTTTAGCTGGAGGAATTTCAATGTTCTTTGCTGGTTGTATTATGTTTTTTGTAAAAGAAAAAGCCGCTGAATAAATCCCAGCGGCTACACAAAGTTCAAATAAAAATTATCCATTCATTGAAGTCAAAAACTCTGCATTGTCTTTGGTGCCTTTCATATTTTTTAATAACGTATTTAGTGCTTCTTCAGGATTCATATCAGCCATGTGCTTACGCAACACCCACATGCGTTGAAAGGTTTCTTTATCGAGCAACAAATCATCACGACGTGTTGAAGAAGCAACAATATCAATGGCAGGATAAATACGACGGTTAGATAATCTTCTGTCCAACTGTAATTCCATATTACCTGTTCCTTTAAACTCTTCAAAAATTACTTCATCCATTTTACTGCCGGTATCAACCAATGCAGTTGCAATAATAGTCAAGGATCCGCCAAATTCTATTTTACGTGCAGCACCAAAAAATTGTTTTGGTTTTTGCATCGCATTGGCTTCCACACCACCGCTCAACACTTTACCACTTGATGGGGCAACAGTGTTATGTGCTCTTGCCAAACGAGTAATGCTATCCAGTAATATCACCACATCATGGCCACATTCTACCAATCGTTTTGCTTTTTGTAACGCTATTGTTGAAACCTTTACATGTTTTTCAGCAGGTTCATCAAACGTGCTGGCAATAACTTCAGCCTTAACACTGCGTTCCATATCAGTAACCTCTTCCGGTCTTTCATCTACCAGCACAATCATCAGGTAACATTCCGGATGATTTTCTGCAATCGCGTTGGCTAGTTCTTTCAACAACATGGTTTTACCCGTTTTTGGTTGGGCAACAATTAATCCACGCTGCCCTTTACCAATTGGGGTAAAAAGATCCATTATTCTTGTACTATAATTATTTGAAGCGGTAGTAAGATTCAATTTTTCGAACGGAAACAAGGGTGTAAGGTAATCGAATGGAACCCTGTCTCTAACTTCTTCAGGACTTTTGCCGTTAATGGTTTCTACCTTTAATAAAGCAAAATATTTTTCGCCTTCTTTTGGTGGACGAACAGATCCATAAACTGTATCACCCGTTTTTAATCCAAACAATTTTATTTGGGAGGGCGAAACATAAATATCATCCGGAGAAGAGAGGTAATTATAATCACTACTTCTTAAAAATCCATATCCGTCAGGCATCATTTCTAATACACCTTCGCCTAAAATAATACCATCAAATTCAATGTTAAAAACTTGTTGATCTCGCCGCTGCTGGTATTGTTTATTGGGATAGTTGCTTTGTTGGCTACTGTCGTTTTGTTGCAGTTCTGGTTGTTGCTGCTGCACATCATCTTCTTGATGCAGCAACGAGGCGATAGCGGCAGGAATAGTGCTTTGCTCATCTGTTATGGGTTGCAAATCATCTTCTTCCACCTCTTCTTTTTTTATTTGTTGTCGCTTTTTATCAACAGCGGGTTCTATTTTTTTATTTGTTTTATGCTCCTGTTGTTTTACCTCTACCTTAACTTCCGTTTTTGTTTCGGGTTTCACTTCTTTTTCTTCTGCAGGTATAGGCGCCGCTGAAATAGCATCGGTAGTTTTTACTGTACGCTTACGTTTTGGCTTTTCTTCGTCTCCGTTTTTGGCTGGTGCATTCATAGCGGTTTGCTTCGCAAGAATTTTATCAATCAGTTCTTGCTTTTCTAATTTTTTGTAGTTGGAAATAATAAGTTGCTCTGCAATATCATGCAACTCAGGAACAAGCATATCGTTCAATTGTAAAGTGTCATACATATAGAAATGAAAAAGGTTTTTTCAAAAAATCCGATCTTAAAATTCTGAAAATAATCCCGATTCTTTCGGGAGGGAATTTGGTTTGATGGAATGAAGCTGTTTGATATAGTAATAATAAAAAAACCTATCAACAATATTCCTATGCAATATTACATTGTTTTTAATAAAAAGTAATAAAATTTTTGTTAACGTACATTTTAACAATGATTGTAGTTTATTGACTACACTCCATTTAGCTGTAATGATACTATAAAGCTTTTATTTAAGCAACTTAAATAAAATAGAACAACAAACAATTTTTGAATAAAACGCAATATTAATATTCAAAATAAAACGCACAGCAAATTTAAAACATTATAAAATCATAATTGTTCATACCACGAGATTTTTTAATACTTTGCCTGCTTCAAAATCATCTAAGTTGCTTAAAGTAGTCTTTGCAATTTCGGTTAATGCTTCCTGTGTAAAAAATCCCTGATGAGATGTAATTAATACATTAGGAAAACTAAGCAGGCGCATAATATCATCATCCTGAATAATATTTTCGGAAAGATCATTAAAAAAAAGTTTTTCCTCTTGTTCATATACATCCAGTCCCAAATAGCCAATACGGCCGCTTTTTAATCCTTCAATAGCTGCTACTGTATGCACCAATCCTCCACGGCTTGTATTAATAAGCATTGTGCCTGCCTTCAACATTCCAATACTGTTAGCATCTATAATATGTTTGGTTTGTTCTGTAAGCGGGCAATGCAATGAAATAATATCTGCCTGTTGAAAAATATCTAAAAGAGGTACATACTCCACACCGGTTGCTTCCAGCTCTTTATTGGCAATAATATCAAAAGCCAATAAGTTGCATCCTAGCCCCAGCATAATTTTACAAAAAATCTGCCCAATCTTTCCTGTACCAATTACACCTACTGTTTTACCAAAAAGATCAAAACCAGTCAATCTATCCAGCGAAAAATTACCTTCTCTTACCCTATTGTACGCTTTGTGTGTTTTACGATCTAAAGTTAAAATCAATGCCAGTGCATATTCAGCCACTGCATGTGGCGAATAAGCTGGCACTCGTACTACCTTAATTTCATTGGCTTTTGCTGCAGCAATATCTACATTATTAAATCCGGCACTGCGTAAAGCAATTAGTTGAACGCCGTTGTTTTTTAAATCCTTTATAACGTTTGCTGTTATTTTATCATTTACAAAAGCACAGATGGCTTTATAACCGTTAGCAAGATTAACAGTTTGCTCATTTAATGGAGCATCAAAATAAATAATTTCGTGGTGGATATTGTACCTGTCAAAAAATTCACGGTCGTATACTTTGGTTGAAAAGAACGCTATTTTCATGCTTTCAAAGATAATGAGGATTTTGATGGATTTATTTTGATTAAACGCATTTTTTAACCCATTCATCAAAATCATACCAACATCAAAAAACAGGTAGTGTATTCAATAGGCTTAAATCTAAGTCTAAAATCCACGTTATATTTGCAACCAATTTACATGATATGTTTAACAAGCGAATAAAAATTAAAGAACTGTTGACAGCAGATAAAGTCAACTTTGATGCAACTGTAATGGGATGGGTACGCACTTTCCGTAACAACCAGTTTATTGCCCTTAATGATGGCAGCACCAATAATAATTTACAAATAGTAACAGGCCTTGGCGTGTTTGACGAAAAAATATTAAAACGTTTAACCACAGGCGCCTGTATTAAAGTGACAGGAGAAATTATTGCCTCTTTAGGTAAAGGGCAAAAGGTAGAATTAAAAGCAGCCACCATTGAAATATTAGGTGACAGTGATGCAGAAAAATTTCCTTTACAGCCCAAAAAACATAGCCTTGAATTTTTAAGAGAAATTGCACATTTGCGCTTTAGAACCAATACATTCAGCGCTATTTTCAGGGTAAGGCATTCGCTCGCATTTGCCGTTCATAAATTTTTTAATGACAAGGGTTTTGTTTACCTCCATACGCCTATCATTACAGCGAGCGATGCAGAAGGCGCAGGCGAGATGTTTAGGGTTACTACTTTACCATTGGATGGTTCTGCTCTTAAAAATGAAGACGGCAGCATCAATTATAAGGATGATTTTTTTGGTAGGAGTACCAACCTTACCGTAAGCGGACAATTGGAAGGGGAATTAGCTGCCATGGCATTTAGTGATATTTATACTTTTGGACCAACTTTTCGTGCAGAAAACAGCAATACAACAAGGCATCTGGCAGAGTTTTGGATGATTGAACCGGAAGTTGCTTTCAACGATTTGGAAGACAATATGAACCTGGCAGAAGAATTTATCCGCTATATAATTAAATATGCGATGGAACAAAACAAGGAAGACCTTGAGTTTTTAGCACAGCGTTTAACCGAAGAAGAAAATCAAAAACCATTGGTTGAAAGAAGTGAAATGAGTTTACTGGATAAATTGAATTTTGTAGTGAACAACGATTTTGAAAGATTAACTTATACCGAAGCGATTGAAATTTTAAGAGAAAGCAATCACAATAAAAAAAAGAAATTTAATTATTTAATTGATGGTTGGGGTGTTGATTTACAAAGTGAACATGAACGTTACCTGGTAGAAAAACATTTTAAAAAACCGGTTATATTAACCAACTATCCCAAAGACATCAAATCGTTTTACATGCGGCTGAATGATGATGGTAAAACTGTTGCAGCTATGGATATTTTAGCGCCAGGTATTGGTGAAATTGTAGGTGGTTCGCAAAGAGAAGAACGATTAGATAAACTAACCCAACGCATGAGCGAAATGCATATTCCTGAAGAAGAACTGAATTGGTATTTGGATACCCGTCGCTTTGGCGCCTGTCCGCACGCTGGCTTTGGGCTTGGGTTTGAGCGGCTCGTACAATTTGTAACCGGCATGGGAAATATCAGGGATGTTATTCCTTTTCCACGGTATCCAAAGAGTGCGGAATTTTAACCCCTGCATGCTGAACGATGAATGAAAAAGATTTTTACAAACTGGTTAGGAGTGTCCGTGTGACCGGTTTGTTACACTGACGTAAATGTTCCCCATAGCTTTTTTGTACACAAGCCGACTGCTATCGGCTGCGACGCCTGTGATGATGCATGTAGCTTATGTATTTGTTGGAACAAAAAGTATTTTAATTTAATATTTAAGCAATTAACTATTTTGATATTTGCTGCACTAAAATTATTCCAATGCTCAGTTTAAATTTAAACCCTTTTCCAACACTTTCTACTGGTAGGTTACTGCTAAGGCAGATAACTACAGCCGATGTAAATAAAATTTTCGAATTGCGTAGCAATAAAGCTGTGATGGAATTTATTAACAGGCCTTTGGCGGAAACAACAGCAGATGCCCTGCAACTAATTAAAATAATTATAGACAACATAAATATTAGTGAAGGTATTACTTGGGCTATATCGATACAAAATGATTCCACACTAATTGGTACTATAGGTTTTTGGAAGATTGATACCGAAAATCATCGGGCAGAAATAGGATACCTGCTACACCCAAATCACCAGCAAAAAGGAATAATGCAGGAAGCACTTTCTGCAGTACTCAATTATGGATTTACACAAATGCAATTACATTCTGTCGAAGCAAATATTAATCCGGCCAATGAGGCATCCAGAAAATTATTGGAAAAAAATAAATTTATACAAGAGGGTTATTTCAAAGAAAACTTTTATTATAAAGGGAGCTTTCTCGATTCTGCCATTTATTCTCTACTTACAACAGTACAATAAATTCGGCTTTGTTAATCTTACCCTATTATTTAGTATTTGAAAAAATAATTATGCCTTAAACAAACATTCCATTGTTACTTTTGTATTCAATTTAAAAAAATAATTATGACTTCTGTAAATGCATATGCCGTACAAAATGCTACTGCTCCATTAACCCCTTTTAATTTTGAAAGAAGAGAGGTGGGTGCCAGTGACGTTCAAATAGAAATTTTATATTGTGGTGTTTGTCACTCTGATATTCACCAGGTACGTAACGAATGGGGTGGTTCTATTTATCCTATGGTACCAGGCCACGAAATTGTAGGTCGCATTACCAAAATCGGTAGTGAGGTTAAGAATTTTACCGTTGGTGAACTTGCCGGTGTTGGTTGTTTTATTGATTCCTGCAGGGTTTGCCCAAGTTGCCTTGCAAACGAAGAACAATATTGCGATACTGGCATGGTTGGAACTTACAACAGCCGTGATAAAGAAGGTAATCCAACTTATGGCGGTTACTCCACACATATTGTGGTAGATGAAAAATATACGCTTCATGTAGCCGAGAGTTTGCCTATTGAAGGTGTGGCTCCGTTATTGTGTGCCGGTATTACAACCTATTCGCCATTGCGCCATTGGAATATTGGCAAGGGGCATAAAGTTGCTATAGTAGGACTTGGCGGACTTGGCCACATGGCGGTTAAATTTGCTGCTTCTTTTGGTGCAGATGTTACGGTACTTAGTACTTCTAAATCAAAAGAGCAGGATGCACTGAATTTAGGTGCTCATCATTTTGCTGTAACCAAAGACCCTGAAACTATGAAAAGCCTGCAAGGTAAATTTGATTTTATTTTAAGCACTATTTCTGCCCAACACGAATACAATGATTATTTGAATTTGTTAACTTTAAATGGTACTATGGTAGTAGTAGGTGTACCGCCACAACCTTCCATAGTAGGCGCTTTTAACCTGATAGGCAAACGACGTTCTTTAGCAGGTTCGCTAATTGGTGGTATTAAAGAAACACAGGAAATGTTGGATTACTGTGCCGAACACAATATTGTGAGCGATGTAGAGGTAATTAAAGCCGATGCCGTAAATGAAGCATATGAAAGAATGTTGAAAGGTGATGTACGGTACCGCTTTGTGATTGATATCGCTTCTTTAAAATAAAAAGGTAATGTACAAAAATCAAGGTGGGCCTCAATTAGCCTACCTTTTTTTATTTCTTTATTAATTTGATAGGGTTGTTTTGAAATATTTGAACAGAAACTCCTATTTTTGCTGCCCCGAAAGGGAACGGTGTGATAGCTCAGTTGGTAGAGCAATGGACTGAAAATCCATGTGTCGCCGGTTCAACCCCGGCTCGCACCACAAACCTCTCAATTTTATTGGGAGGTTTTTTATTGGAGGTGGGTTATTGGTTTTGATTCTTCGCAGTAACTAATCTTTATTCTATTACTATTCACCTAATAATTCGTCCTTTCTGGAATTACACCTCTCACTCCACCTCTCGGTTCTTTTACATCTCCTTTGAATCGAGGAATCAAATGTATGTGAACATGAGGAACAGTTTGACCTGCTGATTCATTGATATTGATTCCAACATTAAATCCGTCGGGATTAAACTCCTTTATCAAAATCTCTTTTGTTTTGTTCAACATAAACCAACAAGCTGATTGCTCTTTGAATGACAATTCAAAGTAATCAACACAATGTTTTTTTGGAATGATTAGAGTGTGTCCGTTAATCACTGGGAATTTATCAAAAATGGCATACACTGTTTCAGATTCTAAAAGTAATTCCCTCTCTGAATTGGGATTGCAAAATGGACAACCTGCGTTTGCTTTTTTACTTATTTGGTTGAAATGTTTGTATTCATACACTTCGCAATTTTCATTTTTTTAAAATTAATTTGTAGTTAAAATGTATCCCCTCTACCAACCCCATCATTATCTCTTGACTAATGCTGCATAATTTTGCGGCAGCAGTTGTTCTATCGCATTTATTTTATGCTGGTTGATATTTTCAAAAACGTAGGTAAGCCATTTGATGGGGTTTACGTTGTG
>JANXSK010000193.1 GCA_025352695.1 Ferruginibacter sp.
AACACACCTTGATACCTGCCTTTTATTGCTTCGCTATAAGGGATAGATCCGTTTAAATCAGTAACCTTTATACCCTGAAGTACCTGCAGTATATAAGTAGTAGCACCCATTTTTGCGTAGTCTGCGGAATCGGCTTTTAAACTTATCTGCCTCCTTATTTCAAAAAGGTTTGGAAGTACTTGCGCATAAAAAATACCATACCTGCTATTGGCATTATTGGTTATCTCGTAAGGGCTGGAAGTGAAATGTTGGGTAAACCTGAAAAGCTGTTCAAAGCTTTCCCAAACCCATTCTGTTCCATTAACAGCAAGTTGATCCTCTGCATACGTCATTAAAAATTTAGGATCAGGCGTTGTTACATTTGATGGATTGGTGTTGATATTTCCGAAGTCTTTGGTACAACCTGCGCAAAGAAGCAATACGCACATAATTGCTGCAAAAAGATTGAATTGCCATTTAAATTTTTTCATATAATTATTTTAAAATTTTCCTTTTAATTAGAAGTTTGCTCTTACCGAGAAAACTATATTTCTTGTCATAGGAAGAAAACCATTCTCCCCAGAGTATGCTGTATTATTTGAGTTATTGGAAGCCGGATTAAAGTTATACGGCAATGTATTGTACAGGTACAATAAATCCCTGCCAGCAAGGCTCATATTTAATCCCTTTAACCTCAATTTTTTGAATACTTTTTCATTAAAAGTATAACTCAATGCAACCTGGCGAAGAGAAATCCAGGAGCTTTTAAGTACCCAGTAATCAGAAACACCTGTTGAGGAAGAACCATACCGATATCCAAACTGTGGTAAATGGGTTGGCTCTACAAAGCCTTTCTTGTAAGCTTCTTCAAATGTCATGCCTCCAACGTTAATATTGCTTCCGTCGGCCTGCGTAATTGTTTGTCCGGTTGCAAATACACCCTTAACAATAATACCATCGTCATAGGTAATGCCATCATATTTACTGGTAAAAGTAATTCCCCCATGTGCCGCATCTCTTCCAAACAAGGTATTAGGAAAAACGCCCGTATGTGTACCAAACCTATAACTTGACAATACAAAGTCTCCTCCAATTTTGGCATCAAGCAACACATTCAATGTAAAGTTTTTATAACGGAAGGTATTGTCCCATCCACCACGAAATTTAGCATTGATATCACCTACATCCTGCCAGTAGTTACTTCTTTGAGGAAAGGCTGCCCTTGCATCACCTCTCCATCTTAATATTGGCTGTCCGGGTATTGAAGATGGTATTGAATTAATCTGTGACCTTAGTGTTCCGTATGATTTTCCTACTACTGCCCAAGTACTTACTTCTGCTATATCAGCACCTAGATTGTATTCATTTCTTCCGGGATAAAGCGAAACAATCAAGTTACGGTTTCTTGAATAATTAAGGGTTGTAGTCCAAGAGAAATTTTTAGTACTTACAGGTGATGCATCAATTGCAATTTCAATACCCTTGTTTTGGATATTACCTGCATTAATTAAGATAGAACTTACACCAGCTTCCAGCGGAGCAGTGATATCTAAAATTTGATTTTTGGTATTATCCTGGTAAAAACTAACATCTAAACCGATACGGCTTTTCAGGAATCTAAGATCCAGTCCAATCTCTTTGGAGATCTTTCTAACAGGAAGTATATTTGGCTGTAATACCCTGCTGGAAGAGTAGGTTGAGGAAGGTACTGTAACACCATTTGTAGTGCTAAAGCCATTTAAAGAAAAGCCTGCATTTAGAGAGAACGGATCGGTATCTCCACCAAGGGCAGCAATATTAGACCTTAATTTACCGAATGAAAGCCACTCTGGTAATTTAAAGGTTTCTGAAAACACCCAAGAAGCACTTAATGCCGGATATTTATAGAAATTGTTGCCGGAACCATTTGTGTAGGTTAATGCGGAAGACCAGTCGCCTCTAAATGTACCTTGTATAAAGAGTTGATTTTTATAAGCAATGTCTGCACTTGCATATACCGAGTTTAATTTTCTTCTGTTAAGAATACCGCCGTTAACATTTGGTGGATTAACAGAATTAGTGATAAAGAAATTGCCCGGATAATTTAAACCACCATTTGTTGTACTGGTTGAATAAGTTGTTTTATAATCCTGTGATTCTGCTCCAACATATCCAGAAATGGTAAGGTCTTTATTGATCTCTTTATTCATCATCACCATTGCCTTCAAAAATTTGGATTCTTTTGTATTGAAACCCAACGTGTAAGAACCACCGGCAAAATTTTGTAATTCCCCCAGTTCTTTATTTTCTGATTTACGGTAGATATTGTTGATGTTTCCTTCCAATACTAATTTTGCCCAACTGGTGATATCAGCTGTTAATGCTATACGGCTGCGGAGCATCTGTTCGTTTTGAAAATAGTTATTATTATATAGATTGAACCAGAACCTTGATTCAGGAGCCTTGTTGGTTTCTGCATTGTTGGTAGGGTCTGGCGTACCACCCAAAAGACTGGTATATTTATCGGGCTGCATCCAGTATTTAGTATCGTAGTTTCTTGGAAGTACCCAGGTGTACATGTGGCCAATATTATAAGAACCAAATGCATCCAATCCACCCAAACGGGGAGGGTTCTTTCCATTAAAATTGGTATAAGCAGTACTTATGTCTATGTTTATCTTATTGGTAATTTTATGCGTAATCCTTATGTCGAAAGAGTTTTTCTTCATGGCATTATTAAGATAAATACCTTTTGCATCATTGTAATTGTAAGAAAAACGAAAGGTAGAGCGATCGGTTGCTGCATCCAATGCTACGTTGGTATTTGTTCCACCACCATTCTGGTAAGCATCCAGGTAATTATTTGGTTGAGGAAGATATTTTGTCATGGTGCCATCATAGTTTCTTACATCCTGTCCCAGCATCCTTGGTCCCCAGTTTTCGCCTTCTCTTTGAATCTGGCGATCGATGTAAGGTTGTCCCGTTGATGGATCAATAGGAAAAACTTTTGTTGTCCAGTTTTGATCACCTGTATAATTGGCTTCCCGGTTATCCGTAAAGAATGCGCCTACACTACCACCTCCAAATTCATTCTGAAAATTGGGCCCTTTAAATGGTTGAGACAAGTTCAATGTTTGATTAACACTTACCCCAATACCTTTACGTTGCGAACCCTTCTTGCTTGTAATTAACACAACGCCATTGATAGCCCTTGTGCCATACAATGCAGCAGCGGCAGAGCCTTTTAAAACAGATACTGTTTCAAAATCTTCCATATTTAAATTTTTAAGGTCGTTACCAAAGTCACGCCCCTCGCCACTAAAAATATCGTTGTCCATTATAACACCATCAATAACAAATATGGGCTGGTTATTTTTCCCCAGGGTAGAGTTACCCCGGATAACAATTTTAGTATTTCCGAACAAACCGCCTGCTCCCTGGTCAATCTGCACACCGGCCACACGTCCTTGTAAAGCATTAATAGGATTCACTTCATTTGTTTTTGCAAGCTCAGATCCTTTAATGTTGGTTACCGAATAACCAAGCTGTCGCTTTTGTTTTGGAATACCAAGGGCAGTAACCACCACTTCATTCATATCGGATGTAGTAATCTCAAGTACTACATTAAATTGAGTACCGTTTTGTGCCTTTATTTCTTTGGTGGCAAAACCAAGTGAACTGATAACCAAAACAGCATTACTTTTTTCAAAGGTTATTGAATAGTGACCAGTTTCATCCGTTATTACAGATTGGTTAGTACCTTTTACATTAACCGTTACAGACGGAAC
The DNA here is from genome assembly GCA_025352695.1 of Ferruginibacter sp. Lineage (GTDB taxonomy): Bacteria > Bacteroidota > Bacteroidia > Chitinophagales > Chitinophagaceae > Ferruginibacter. The sequence goes on from JANXSK010000193.1 coordinate 3,747, forward strand.
CGGTTCTCCTTTATTGTCCTTTACTGCCCCCGTAATAGTTCTTTTTTGTTGCCCTATTGCAACACTGCTCCATATACATAAAAGTATAAGCAACATTAAATGAGTGGTTGTTTTTTTCATTGCTCTAGTTTAGTTTTGATTATTAAAAAAGTGAAATTCTTTAAAATATATC
>JANXSK010000196.1 GCA_025352695.1 Ferruginibacter sp.
GATATATTTTAAAGAATTTCACTTTTTTAATAATCAAAACTAAACTAGAGCAATGAAAAAAACAACCACTCATTTAATGTTGCTTATACTTTTATGTATATGGAGCAGTGTTGCAATAGGGCAACAAAAAAGAACTATTACCGGCGCTGTCAGGGATAGTATAGGAAGCACCATTCCGGGAGTTTCCATCAATGTAAAAGGAACTAAAATATCTTCTGCAGCTGATATTCAGGGAAATTTTAAGATTTCTATATCCGGCGTTAATACTATTTTAGTTTTTTCAAGTGTTGGATATAAATCAAGGGAAGTAGCCCCAGGTAAAGATGATTTTATAGCAGTTCAGTTACAAGCCGAAACCGGTAAGCTTAACGAAGTGGTGGTAACAGGTTTTGGTGTAAGAACTAATACTAAAAAGTTAGCCTATGCCATTCAGGAGGTAAAGGGTGAAGAACTTGCAAGAGCAGGTACTGTGAATGTAGTAAATTCATTGCAGGGTAAAGTTTCTGGCGTAATGATCAATCAGGGAGCTGGTGGTCCTTCGTCCAGTTCTCGTATCCGTATTAGAGGTAACTCAAATATTAGTGGAAACACAATGCCCTTGTTTGTAATAGATGGAGTGTTGTTACAGCCAGGTACTTCTGGTGCAGATTCATGGGGTGATAACCGTGACTTCGGTAACCAGTTAAAAAATCTTAATCCGGATGATTATGAAACTTTAACCGTATTAAAAGGATCTGCAGCTAGTGCGTTGTACGGATCTCAGGCTTTAAATGGTGTTATATTAATAACTACTAAAAAGGGGAAAGCTCGTCCGGGTCTTGGAGTAACGCTTAACCACAGCACTACTTGGAATCAAGTGTTTAAACTTCCTGATTTTCAAAACAAATATGGTGGTGGTAATAGTACCACTTTTAGTAAAAATTCTGCAGGGCAGGATATTATTCCCAATGATGATTATGCACCTTATTATAGTTTTGGGCCTAAGTTCGATGGTCGTACTATTATAGATGCTGATGGAGTAACCCGCAAATATAAGGCTAACAATATGATGGATCTTTACCAGACTGGCCTGCTTAACAATACCAATGTGGCAGTAGAAGGTGGTAACGATAAAACAACGGTACGTTTTTCTTATACAAAAACTTCACAAACCGGTATTGTTTCAACCAATAAATTTGATAGAAATAGTTTTGCACTTAGGGCAACGCAAAAAGTTGGTAAATTCATCAACATGGATTTTTCTATTAACTATGCAGCCTCAGATTCTAAAAATCCTATGCAGCAAGGCGGACAGGGAAGTTTGTTATACAGACTTGCTTATTCAAATTCCCGTGGTTTTCCAATTGATAATCTTTTCGCAAATTATGTAGATAAAGTAAATGGCGGACGTACACGAATATCTCCCTATTTACGTGGCTCTATTACAGATGATATGTGGGGCATCTACCAAACAAATGTTAGTCAAAAGGAAAATAGTCTTCTTGCAAATCTTGATATTACTGCAAATATTACATCGTGGTTAAGCCTGTTGGTTAGAGGTAATGTTAATAGTATTGATATAAATCAGGAGTATAAAGAACGTGGTGATGGACCAGGTTTTGCAAGCAACGCTTTTGGTAGGTATAGTTTATATAGTTCCAATCAAAAAAATGGCAGGCTACAAGCATTACTTTCTGCCAATAAAAAGATTAATAAAGATTTTGAATTAAGTTTTTCTGCAGGTGGAGAAACACAGCGTGGTCTTGGTGGTTCACAACTTAAGGCTTCTACAAGCGGTGGTTTTAAAAACCCAGATATTTATGCACTTTCCAACTCTAAAAATGCAGTTGAAATTGATAATGGCCAAAGTGGTATATATCCACAAAGCAGATTGGATGCCTTGTATGCATATGGTGATATTACCTGGAAGGAAATGCTTACACTTACTGGGAGCTTCCGTAACGACTGGACTTCTACACTTACTTATCCTGATGGACATGGTAATTATGCTTATAACTACCCTTCTGTGGGTCTTTCCTGGATTTTTTCTGAATTATTAAAAGATAAAACTTCATTTAATTTTCTTTCTTTTGGTAAGTTAAGAGCAAGCTATGGTGTTACTGGCGGTGGAACAGATATTTATACTACCTCAACTGGTAATTATGTTTTAAATGGTAACTATACCGATGTTGGTGGAACACCTGTACCAAGATATGGATTTCAAAGCAATAGCCTTGGTAACCTTAATTTAAAGCCTAAAAGAGCTTCTGAATATGAATTTGGAGCAGATTTAAGGTTTCTTAATAATAGGTTAAGATTTGACGTAGCTGTGTACAAGAAGAATACAAGAAATGAAGTTATTTCATTGGGAGCACCGTCAGAAAGTGGAATAGATGGCCGAGTGATAAATGCAGGTAACGTTCAGAATAAAGGAATAGAAATTTTACTCTCTGCAACTCCAATTCGTAAAGGAAATTTTGAGTGGACAACTACCCTAAACTTTACACGTAACCGCAATAAAATTATAGCGCTTTATCCGGGTGTAGTAAGCACCGACTTAGATTTGGCTTTTGGTGCTGACGTTCGTTCAGTAGCAAGGGTAGGAGAAGATTTTGGAACAATTGTAAGTTCTTATGCTTATGCAAGGGATCCTCAAACTAACCAAAAATTATTACAACAGGATGGTACTTATTGGCGCTCTGGTGCTTATGGACAGGGCGAAAAAATTCTTGGTTCTGCAATGGAAAAATACCTTGTAAGTAACATCAATGAATTGAGGTATAAAGGATTTAGTATGTTTATACAGGTAGATGCAAAAGTTGGTGGAAAAATTGCTTCTACAACACATCAATACGGATCACAATACGGTAATTATGAAAGTACTTTGTTTGGTAGAGATGCATCACATGGTGGCATTACCTATACCGATGACAATAATGTTCAGCATGATGATGGCATTATTCCTGAAGGTATATTTGGTAAAAATACCATGATCAATAATATTGATGTAAGTGGTTTAACTTATGCTGATGCTGTTAGCAAAGGACTAAAAAAACCTATTGCTGCATTAGACTATTATGATGGTATAGCAAGCTGGGGTACCGGCATACGTGAGTACTCTGTTTTTGATAATACCTGGGTAGCGCTTCGTGAAATTTCTGTGGGTTATGATTTTCCAAAAAGTACTATCAGTAAATTAAAGATCAATAAACTTCGGTTAAATGTTTCAGGCCGTAATATTTTTTATTTGTACACAACTACTAAAGATCATATTTTTCCCGAAGCTATTTACTCAAGCCGTCCGGGAGCGTTTGCAGAAACTGGGGGAGGACCTTACCAACGTCAGATAGCTGTATCATTACTTGCTGGTTTTTAATTAACCGGAAGTATCTTTTAAAAATTAAAATTTTAATAAAATGAAATTATATAAATATTCATACTTAACCATGCTTGCAACAGCGCTCTTGCTTGGTAGTTGTAAAAAATCAGCTTTTGTTGAGCTTAATACAAATCCAAATGTGCTGTATTCTATTAAGCCGGAAGAACAATTTTTAAATACTGCCATACAGGCACACGGACAGGATTTTGAACAGTTTTATGATAATTACCGTCGTATTATGTTTTGGACACAACAGTCTACTGCAAACGCTGGCAACGGAACCGTAACATTAAAAACAATCGGTAATTTTAATTCAAGGTATGGTATATTCTACCCAAGTCTTGGGTCTATACTAACGGATGTGCAAGTTTTGATCAGCAAACTGCCTGATGCAGAAAAAGTAAAGTACGATCAGATAAAAGCGATCGCTGATATCCCTAAAATATACTATGCATTTTATGTATCAGATATTAATGGAAGTTTACCTTACACAGATGCTTTCCAGGCACGTTATGGTGGCACACTTACACCTAAATATGAATCTCAGCAAGAATTATATGCTTTGTGGGACAAACGTTTAAAGGAAGTAATTGGTATTTTAAAAGCAGCACCGGCAACACCACAGGTAAGCCTTGGTAAAAATGATCTTTATTATCACGGTGATGTTACATTGTGGGCAAAGGCAGCTTCATCACTTCGTTTAAGAATGGCCATGCGTTTAATGAAACGTGATCTTGCAACAGCAACAGCTATTGCTAAAGATGTAATTGCAGATGCAGGTAACCTTATGACAAGCAATGCCGAAGGATGGGTATTTTATGCCGATGTTAGTTTTACCGCTGGTGGTAACTGGGCTCCAGACGAATTCAGGGCGCCAAAGGCAACAGTAGATTTTATGTATACACAAGCCGATCCTCGGTTACGTATGTTTTATAAGAAAAATAACTATACTCAAACCAACATTGATTTAGCTATTGCCAAAGGTATTTATCCAATTGGTACTATAGCCAATCCAAGGCAATATATAGGTGCACCTGTTAGTCCGGATGTTGTAAAAACAATAAGCTCCTGGTTTGTACAGAAAAAAGTAAATGATAACCTTTCTCTTGATACCGTTTCTTACTTGCAGTGGAGAATGTACCAACCGGCAAATGGCAATGGAACTGGTAAAAGTTTTTTCCCTTTAATTTCTTATGCGGATGAACTTTTTATGCGTGCTGAATTAGCTGCAAAAGGTATTACTACAGAAGATGCATCGGCTTTGTACTATGCAGGTATTGATGCTTCAATTTCCTTTTATGATAAGTCTGCAGCAGATGCTAAACTGGAAGATTACACAGCAGTAACTTCATCAGAACTTGCTGCTTATAAAGCTTCACCTGCTATTGTTTATAATGCGGCCAAGGCAACTGAGCAAATTGCTATACAGTCGTTTATTAACTTTTATAAGCAGCCTAACGAAGCATGGTCTTTGTACAAAAGAACTGGCTATCCGAATGCAACATCAGCATTGGCCAACGAAAATATAATGATTGATGGTACACTTTACCAGATACCTAGAAGGGCTGCATTAAGTGCCCCGTCGTCAAGCGATTTGAATGCAGTAAATAAACAAGCTGCTTTGGATGCTATGAAGGCAGACGCTGATTTTGGAACCGCTTTCGATGATCTTTACGGTCGCGTTTGGTGGGATAAAAAATAAATTTTATTACATAGATAACTCCGGGCTAGCACTACGCCTGGAGTTATTTATTTTTATGAGTTGTTTTAGATAAGTTGTATAAATTTTATTTTGTCGAAACTGATAATGTCTATTACCATTTCTTAATTTAATGATGGGGATAGATTAAATTGTGTTATTCTAATTCTGACCAAATATGCATACTAAAATATTTATAATATGCTGCCTTCTTTTTACAACGTATGGTGTGCATGCCCAATTAACGAACGATTTAATTACTTCCTTCGGTAAAATTTCATCTTTCAAATTAACTGCTGTAAACCAGCAAAAAGATACTGTCCTTCACCTCAATGATCACTCACTTTCGCTATTTATTTTTTTATCACCGGAGTGTCCGCTCTGTCAGAATTACAGTAAAGTAGTCAACCAGCTTCAACAGCAATTCAAAAACCAGGTTATCATCTACGGCATTGTTCCAGGCAAAGCATATACTATAAAAGATGTAATAGCTTTTAAAAATAAATACCTCACCACATTCAATATATTTATTGATAAAAAAAAATTGCTAACACATTATTTAAATGCTACAATAACACCGCAGGCAATTTTATTGGATAATAAAGGGAACTTGATTTATACAGGTGCTATTGATGATTGGGTTCAAGCGCAGGGTAAAAAAAAAATAATTTCTTCGCAGCAATATGTCAAGAATGCAATTGAACAAAGTTTAAAGTCGGCTGAAGTAACAATCAAAAAAACAAAAGTTTATGGCTGTAAGATCAACGATTTTTAAAATGAAAAACCGCATATTTCTTTTACTGTTTTTATTAAAAGGAGTTGTGCTTCAGGCACAGCAAGTAACTTATTACAATGATATTAATCTCATTGTTCAAACAAAATGTGCCCCCTGCCATCATCCTGGCGGGGGTGCTCCTTTTTCGTTGTTAACTTTTGAAGATGTAACTAAAAGGGCATCTTTTATAAAAGAAGTTATTCAAAGTGGTTATATGCCGCCATGGCGTGCAGATAATAATTATGTTCACTTTGCAAATGACAGGTCGTTATCACAAAAGGAAATCAGCGTACTGGTAAAATGGATAGAAGGTAAAACTCCTGAAGGAAAAAAAAATACGCAACAAAAAAACTTTCCCGAATTTACAAATGGCACTAAATATATACGCAAACCGGATATGGTGCTTAAAATGGAAGATAGTTTTATGGTCACTGGTGACAATACCGAAAGATTCGTAATTTTTAAAATACCCTTTGAGCTAAAACAAACTGAAAATATTGAAGCCATTGAATTTTACAGCAATGATAAAAAACTGATTCACCATGCAAATTATGCAGTGCATGATGTAGCAGATACTTCTATAGATATTTATAAAACCGATGCTGTTGTAAATCTTTCTGAAGCTGATCGCACAAAGGTGGATCAATACAAGCCTTACAAAAAAGTAATGACTTATTATGGCGGATGGATACCAGGAACAACGTACGAGTATTATCCTAAAGAATTTGGGTGGGTATTGCCAAAAAGGGGCGTTATATTATTAACTGTGCATTTTGGGCCAAGTGCAATTGATGAAAAAAGTATTTCGTACGTAAATTTATTTTTTAAAAAAACACCGGTAACACGGCCTGTTAAAGTAATAAGTTTTGGTAGTGGTGGCATTGGTGAAAAACAAATAGAACCGATATTTTATATAAAAGCAAATGATAAAAAAACATTTACACTTGAAGTAACTAACCCCGGTACAGATTTGTCTGTAATGTATGTTTGGCCTCACATGCATTATATTGGTAAAGCATTTAAGGCATACGTAGTTACAGCATCCGGCGATACCATTAAGATGGTGCATATACCCGAATGGGATTTTAGGTGGCAGGAAATTTATCGCATGAAAAATCTGGTAAAAATTCCGAAAGGATCCGTGATGCACATAGAAGGTACGTATGACAACACGGCGCAAAATCCGGCAAATCCAAACAGTCCGCCTCGTACAATTTTTTCTGAAGGTAGTATGCGTTCTACTGATGAAATGATGACCTTACTCATGGTATATTTACCTTACGAAGATGGAGATGAAAAAAGAAATTTGGAATAGCAGCCCACAGGTTTTCCTGTTTTCAGCTTCTTAATTTGTCTTTAAATAAAAAACTGCATTTGCTAACTGAAAGAAACATGAGGGAAGTTTTAAAATAATAGTGAGATAAAAGTTAGCAGATAAGTTGCAAGGATACACAGTTGGCTTTCAGGCCATACAAAATTTTATATAAAGAAAATGAGTATACAATTATACAAAGCAAACAACTTCCTTTTCTGATGAAGCAGCACTTACTTGCAATAGCTTTCTTGCTTTTATTTGCCAGTTCAGGCAGTTTATTTGCACAGCAAAAAAAGGTAACCTTATTTTCGTTGCTTAACGAAAAAGAAACAGGTATTTCTTTTTTAAATGCGATAAAGGAAGATGATTCTTTAAATGTAATGCGATACGAATATCTCTATAATGGAGCAGGCGTAGGTATTGGCGATTTTAATAATGATGGATTAAATGATATTTTCTTTTCAGGAAACACAACGGCCAATAAGCTTTATTTAAACAAAGGGAATTTTAAATTTACTGATATTACGATTGACGCTAAAGTTGCAGGTAATGGTACTTGGAGCACAGGTGTTAGCATTGCCGATATAAATGGTGATGGATTAATGGACATCTATGTTTGTCATTCGGGTAAGTTTGATGATCCGCAAAAACTATGTAACGAATTATTTATTAACCAGGGAATAAATAATGGGCTTCCTGTTTTTAAAAACATGGCAAAAGAATATGGGCTGGATGCTCCCGGCACACAATCTACGCAGGCCGCTTTTTTTGATTATGATAAAGATGGCGACCTTGATATGTTCCTGCTGAATCATAGTAACCATACCTACAATCCACTTATAAATACAAAAAAAATACGCTCAACACCAGATTTTAATTTTGGTAACCGTTTATTTAGAAATGATCGGGATGCAAATGGTACTATTCATTTTACAGATGTTACTTTACAATCCGGGATTATAAACAATGCACTCAATTTTGGATTAAGCGTAACCATCAGCGATATCAACAAAGATGGCTGGCCGGACATTTATACCACTAGCGACTATACAGAAAGAGATTGCTTTTACATAAACAATAAAGATGGCAGTTTTACAGAATCTCTTGAAAAATCATTTGCCCATATTTCTAAATACGCCATGGGAGCCGATATTGCTGATTACAATAATGATGGAAGGCCCGATGTACTTACATTGGATATGCTGCCGGAAGATAACCATCGCCAGAAATTACTAAAAGGTCCTGATGAATATGACCAGTATCACCTGCTCTTGGATAGTGGTTATTACCACCAGCAAATGCGCAACATGCTTCAATTAAATGAAGGCACAGATGAAAAGGGTAATCTTCGCTTTAGTGAAATTGCTCAACTGGCTGGCGTTTCAAATACCGATTGGAGCTGGAGCGGTTTATTGGCCGATTTTGACAATGATGGTTGGAAAGATTTGTTTATAAGTAATGGTTACCTGCGGGATTTTACTGACATGGATTTTTTAAAATATTCTGTGGCGGATGCAAAAGCAGCGGCTATAAAATCAGGAAATTTTAATTACCAAACCTACGATCTTGTTAAACTGATGCCCGCAAATAAATTGAGTAATTATATTTTTAAGAATAACCACGATTTAAGTTTTTTAAATAAATCGATTGATTGGGGTATCACCAAACCTGGTATTTCAAATGCGGCTGTTTATGCAGATCTTGATAATGATGGAGACCTTGATTTGATAGTGTGTAATAACAACGAACCTGCGATGGTGTATAAAAATAATGCCAATGAAATAATGCCCGGACATTATATTAAACTTCGTTTTAAAGGTGAAGGTTTAAACACAAAAGCCTACGGTGCAAAAGCAACGCTTGTAACCAGCAGCACAACGCAATATCTTGAATTGTATCCTGTAAGAAGTTACCAGTCAACCGTTTCGCAGGAGTTGGTATTCGGCTATCCGCTCCAGGATGCTATATTACAACTTATTGTTGAATGGCCTGATGGTAAAGAAACAATAATAGCAAATGTAAAAGCAGATGAAACCATTGAATTAAAGCAATCGGAAGCAACAATAAAAAAAGTAAATGAATCTGTTGCTATTGCAAAATATTTTACAGATGTAACAGAAAAATCCGGTATTGCTTTTGAACATGTTGAAAATGATTTTATTGATTTTAAAGACGAGGTACTGTTACCTTACCAACTGTCAAAGCAAGGTCCTCCATTGGCCAAAGGAGATGTAAACGGTGATGGTCTGGAAGATATTTTTATCGGCGGAGCCATAAATCAGGCGGGTAAACTTTATCTGCAAACAAGGGATGATAAGTTTATTGCTGCTCCCTCACAGGTATGGATAAATGATGCGGCAAGTGAAGATGTGGGCGCTGTGTTTTTTGATGCCGATAATGATGGAGATCTGGATCTTTATGTGGTAAGTGGTGGTAATGAATATGCAGACCAGTCGCCCGAATATGCAGACAGGTTATACATCAATGATGGCAAAGGTAACTTTATCAAAAGTATAGATGCGTTGCCTGTAATGTTAAGCAGCAAACAGGCAATTGCTGTTGGGGATTTTGATAATGATGGCGATTTGGATTTATTTGTTGGCGGCAGGGGAGTGCCAGGGTCGTTTCCATTGGCATCGCCAAGTTACCTGCTACGCAATGATACAAAAAATGGTATCCTGCATTTTACAGATGTTACAGCAGCAATTTGCCCCGCATTACAAAAACCCGGAATGGTTACCGCAGCACAATGGATAGATATCAACAAAGATCATTATCCTGAATTAATTATAGCTGGTGATTGGATGCCGGTGATGCTATTCAACAATACCAACGGCAAACTGGAAGATATTTCTTTGGCATCCGGATTAAAAAATCTAAATGGGATGTGGTCTGCACTTACTGCAACCGATATTGATGGCGATGGCGATATAGATTTTTTATTGGGCAACTGTGGGTACAATAATCAATTTTCAAAAGTAAGTAAAGTGCAACCCATACAATTGTATGTAAATGATTTTGATGACAATGGAATCATTGATCCTATAGTGTGTTATTACATCCAGGGTAAATCTTATCCTATGGCATCCAGAGACGAATTGCTTGATCAGATTCCGTCACTGAAAAAGAAGTACATCAAGTATAAAAATTATGCAGATGCTACTATTAATGATATTTTTTCAAAAGAAAAAATAAGTGAGGCAAACCTGCTTTATTGTGATGAACTTGCTTCTGGCATTTTATACAATGATGGGCACAATTATTTTTCTTTTAAGCCTTTTCCGTTACAAGCGCAAGTGTCAAAAATATTTGGCTTAACCGTGGCTGATTTTGATAAGGATGGTAAAAAAGATATTTTATGCAGTGGTAATTATTTCTCCTACCGTGTTCAGTTAGGACGTTCAGATGCAAGCCTCGGGCTACTGATGACAGGGCAGGGTAACGAAAGTTTTATAGCCGTTGATCCCACGCTGTCCGGTGTTTACATTGATGGAGATGTAAGGGCCATGACAACAATAAAAAATAAACTGGGGGAAACATTAATTGTGGTTGCAAAAAATAATGCTGCAGTGCAGGTTTTAAAAGTAACAGGTAAATGAAAAAAATTATTATAATTCTTTTATTGCTACAACATATTTCCTATGCGCAGGTAATGGCATGGGAAACCGATGCGGCACCATTGCACCGGGCACAAAAAGCTTTAACAGATGTTATCATTCACGATATATTCTCTCCACCCATTGCCAGCCGGATTTATGCCTATACCAATATCGCAGCATACGAAGTGCTAGTGAAGCAAAATAGCAGTTACCATTCTTTGTATAGGCAATTGAATGCTTTTCCTGAAATACCTGTCTGCAATGATAAAATTTGTATTTCGCTCGCTGCTGTAAATGCTTTTTTAATAACCGGTAAAAGGCTTGTTTTTTCAGAAGCTATGTTGCAGGATTCCATCATCCGAATTCTGCAATGGTATAAAAATAAAAAAATAAGCAGGGAGCTATATACCGCTTCCATGTTGTACGGTGAGCAGGTAGCCGATGTCATTATGCAATGGGCAGTAAACGATAAATATAAAGAAACAAGAAGTTTAAGACGTTATAATTACCTTAAGCAGGAAGGTAAATGGATGCCTACGCCACCAGTGTATATGGCTGCGGTTGAACCTTACTGGAATAGGATAAGGCCGATGGTTATGGATTCTTGCAGCCAGTTTCGTCCGGAGCTGCCATTGCCATTTAGTACTGATACAAGCAGTTCGTTTTATCGGCAGGTGTTAGAAGTTTATGATATTACCCGTCATTTATCTGCACAAAATATTGCTGTAGCCAGCTTTTGGGATTGCAATCCCTTTGCTGTAACTACCGAAGGACACCTGAATTTTGCTACAAAAAAAATATCTCCCGGTGGCCATTGGATGTCTATTGCAGGTATTGTATGCCGCAATACAAATGCAAGTATCATAAAGGCAGCGGCAGCCTATACACTTACAGCCATTGCACTATTTGAAGGGTTTATAATTTGCTGGGATGAAAAATACAGGAGCAATGTAATTCGTCCGGAAACCTTTATTAACAAGTATATAGATGAAGGCTGGCAGCCATTATTACAAACACCACCGTTTCCGGAATATACAAGTGGTCATAGTGTAATATCTACTGCAGCGGCAACTATACTCAATAATATATTTGGCGAAGGAATCGGTTTTAATGATGATACAGAAGTTGAATTTGGCTTGCCTATAAAGTACTTTACTTCGTTTACAGCAGCGAGTAATGAAGCCGCTATTTCACGATTGTACGGAGGAATACATTACAGGGCTGCTATTGAGAACGGTCAGAGGCAGGGAAGTAATTTAGGTATTTGGCTATTAACAAAAATTAAATTGCAATAAGGTATAACGATAAAAAGTCTTGTAAAAAATAACATTTTTAATTACATTCCATCAGTGGGTAAGGCAAAATAATAACTATGCAAAAATATATTTTATTGATTTTATTATTGGGGTATCAGCAAGTAACAATAGCTCAAAAAACTTATGTGTTTTCAAAAGGTTTATTTGTTAGCGGTGTACATCATTATGGCAGAGAAGCACTTTATATTGATAGTCTTTCATGGCAATTGTACAATCAAATATTACAAAAGCCGGTGATGGAAAAAAAGGAAAATAAAGTAAATGGTGTGGAGTCTTTTTTGTGGAAAGAAGTATCAGCAGATAGCAGCAACGTTTTCAAAAGCAGGCGTTTTGGTGCAGGTGGTTATTTATATTTAACTTATACCACTGTAAGGGAACAAAATGTGTTGTTAAATATTAAGGGAAACAGCGCTGTATATTTTAATGGTGTATTGCATGCCGGCGATCCGTATAGCTCAGGCTGGTTATACATTCCCGTCACTTTAAAAAGGGGATTAAACGAATTGTATGTTCGCACGTATTTTCAAACCATTGCGACTATTATTTTTCCTGAAAAACCTGTTGCGATAAGCACACCGGATTCCACCATGCCTCATGTAGTTTTAAATAAGCAAAATGGTGTTTTGCAGGGTGCAGTTGTAATTATTAACTCCAGCTTTAAAGAACTAAAAAAATACCAGCTAAAATCAGTAGTAGCTGGTAAAATTTTGATAACGGATATTGCTGTTATCCCTTCTATGTCTTCAAGAAAAGTAATTTTTAATTTTGATGCAGCTGGTATCAATGCAACGGGTAAATATGATTGCAGTGTAACCTTGTTGAGCAATAAAAAAGTAATTGATGAAAAGAAGCTGCAGTTGGAAGCAGTAGATTCAATAGCAAAATACAGTACTACTTTTATAAGTCAAATAGATGGCAGTTTACAATATTATTCAGTAACACCACAGTTAAATGGAACGAGGGATAACGCCGCTTTATTTTTATCGGTACATGGTGCAGGTGTTGAAGCAATCGGGCAGGCAAAAGCGTATCAATCTAAAGATTGGGGAACATTGGTGGCAGCTACAAATCGCCGGCCACGTGGCTTTAACTGGGAAGATTGGGGCAGGTTGGATGCTTTGGAAGTTTTAAATCTTGCAACAAAAAAATTTATTCCGGATCCCCAACGGATCTATCTTACGGGCCACTCAATGGGAGGACATGGAACCTGGTTTTTAGGTGCTACTTACCCTGGTAATTGGGCAGCTATTGCACCCTGTTCGGGTTATCCAACATTAAAAGAATATGGCTCTGCTGATGGAAAAATTCCAGATAGCAGTAAAAATAATTTTGAACAAATGTTATTGCGGGCAGGCAATCAAAGTGATGTAATCAGCCTTGCAAATAATTATAAACCGTTGGGGGTTTATGTGTTGCATGGCGATTCAGATAAAGTTGTTTCTGTAAACTATGCCCGGCAAATGAAAAAAGTGTTAGCAACTTTTCATCCTGATTTTAATTATTATGAATACCCGGGTGGCGAACATTGGTTTGGTGACCAGAGTGTAGACTGGAAGCCTCTGTTTGATTTCTTTAAATGGCATATCCGGCTTGCGGATACGGTAGTAAATCAAATTGATTTTACTACCTCAAGCCCCGGTATTTCTTCAACTTATCGTTGGGCTTCCATTCTTCAGCAGGTACATCCTTTACAATACAGTAATATAAAATTGGAGCGCAACAGAGCTGCCAATAAAATTACTGGTAGCACAAAAAATATTTATGTTCTTCAATTTAGCCTTAAAGATTTTGGTGCAAATAAAACTGTTAGTCTTGCCCTTGATAAAAGTGATTTGATAAAATACACTACCATTACAGCAAATGATAGTCTTATATTGATATTAAAAAATGATCAATGGGAAATAGGGACACTGCCTTCTTTAAATCAGAAAGGACCACATCGTTATGGTACTTTTAAAGAAGCATTTAATTACAATATGGTATTTGTTTATGGCACCAATGGCACAAAGGAAGAAAACGAATGGAGTTTAAATAAAGCGAAGTATGACGCAGAAACATGGTATTACCGGGGCAATGGAGCTGTTGACATCATCGCTGATAAAGCATATTCTTTAGCCAGCTACAAGGATAGGGGAATAGTACTTTTTGGTAATAGCACAACCAATGCTGCCTGGAAAATATTGTTAACTGATTGTCCAATACAGGTAGAAAGAAATAAGGTTACAGCAGGCAATAAAGTGTGGACTGGGAGTGATCTTGGTGCCTATTTTGTGTGGCCGGTAAAAAGTTCTTTTACAACTTCAGTAGCTGTAATAAGTGGCAGTGGTTTAAAAGGAATGCAGGCAGCATCCGCCAATCAGTATTTTGCAGGAGCAAGTGGTTTTCCTGATTTTGTGATTTATGGTGTTGATATGTTGCAATCAGGCACAGCCAGTGTTAAAATGGCCGGATTTTTTGATAATGAATGGAAATTAAATAGCGAAGAATTTATCCAGCAATAACAATCATTTTGATCGCTACTAATAAAATTAAAAATTACAACTGTTCAAAAAAATAAACACCAATGAAAAGAGTATCTGCATTTGTTACCGCACTGTTTGTAAGTGCCGTTTTAATGGCGCAAACTTATACCCCAACAGCCGAAAATTTAAAAGCCCGGCAGGAGTTTAGAGAGAATAAGTTTGGTCTCTTTATTCACTGGGGGCCGTTTAGCATTCCTGCTGATGGTGAATGGGTAATGAACAACAGAAATATCAAATATAAAAATTATAAACGCCTGATGGATTTTTTTAACCCTACTGAGTTTAATGCGGAGCAATGGGTAAGCATGGCCAAAAATGCAGGCATGAAATACATTACGCTCATTACCCGTCATCATGATGGATTTAGTATGTGGGATACAAAATTTTCTGATTACAATATCATGCATTCTCCATATAAAAAAGATATTGTAAAATTGATGGCGGATGAATGTCACAAACAAGGCATACAGTTATTTTTATATTATTCACTGCTCGATTGGGGAAGGGATGATTATCCGCATGAAACTGGAAAGACAGGGCAGGGTACTGGTAGAACCGGTAAAGGCGACTACGCCAGTTACCTCCAATTTATGAAAAATCAATTAACTGAATTATTAACCAACTATGGCACTATCGGTGGTATTTGGTTTGATGGACATTGGGACCAGACTCAGCCTGAAGGCGCAGGAGACCGTACTTCCAGGATAGACTGGAAATATGAGGAGATATACGGCCTTATTCATAAGCTGCAACCACAGGTGTTGATTGGAAATAATCACCACATGACGCCTTTTGCTGGTGAAGATTTTCAAATGTTTGAAAAAGACCTGCCGGGAGAAAACAAATCAGGTTTAAGTTTTCAGGAAGCTTCTCTGCAATTACCTGTTGAAACCTGCGAAACCATGAACAATTCCTGGGGCTTTAATATCACTGATACAACTTATAAATCGGTAAAACAATTGATTCATTACCTGGTAAAAGGTGCAGGCCGTGATGTGAATTTTTTATTAAATGTGGGTCCTATGCCCAATGGAAAAATACAGGCAGAATTTATAGATACACTAAAAAAAATTGGGCAATGGATGCAGACTAACGGCGAAACAATTTACAACACCAGGGGTAATATTTATACAGCAAAGGATTGGGGAACGATTACCAAAAAAAATAAAATTATGTATGTACACATACTGCAAAATCCCACGCAACCGACAAATATATTTATTCCGGATATTAAAGGAAAAATAAAATCTGCTATCAACAGAGCAGATAAGAAACCCATTAAATTTAAACAAATCCCAACAGGGATTTTCATTTATTTTGATGGTGTGCAGCTAGATGATATTGATACTATTGTTGAATTGGATATAAAGTAGAAAAACTTAAAAATAGTTAAAAATAAACCGCCTTTAAATTAATGTCATTAAAAGGTTCCTTAATAAGTACTAATAGTAATTTATATTGGGTTTATTGTCTTGGGGGTTGAGGTAAAATAGTGCCATTTTAAATAAAAAAATACCAAATAAAAAAATCATGAAAAATAAAATTCATCTTTCAACATCTTTTTTTCGGATAGCTATTATAATTTGTTTTATGCTGTGTTTAACCATCAGTAAGGCCCAACAAAATGTACACCCCCAATCTACCCAATACGAATGGCCAGCAGATGCCAACGTAAAAGCCAAGCTGGATAAATGGCAGGACCAAAAATTTGGTATGATCATTCATTGGGGATTGTATGCAGTGCCCGGCATTATTGAATCCTGGAACCTTTGTAATGAGGACTGGATTAACAGGCCGGATAGCAACCAGAGTTATGATGATTATAAAAAATGGTACTGGGGATTAAAAATGGATTTTAACCCGGTGAAATTTAACCCCGAAAGTTGGGCTAAAGTTGGTAAAGATGCCGGTATGAAATATGTTGTATTTACCACCAAACACCACGATGGTTTTTGTATGTTTGATACAAAGCAAACAGATTTCAAAATTTCCAATGGTCCGTTTGCCAGCAATCCCAAAGCTGATGTTGCCAAATATGTTTTTGATGCGTTTAGAAAAAATGATTTTATGATTGGTGCTTATTTTTCAAAGCCAGACTGGCATTCGGAAAATTACTGGTGGCCAAAATATGCAACTGCCAATCGCAATAATAATTATGATATTCGTCAATTTCCATGGCGGTGGAACAATTTTAAAAACTATACTTTCAATCAGATTAGCGAGTTGATGCACAACTATGGTTCGATTGATATTTTGTGGTTGGATGGTGGCTGGGTGCGGCCTTTGGAAACAGTGAATGATGAAGTGCGTAGCTGGGGTGCAGATATTCCCAAATGGAGCCAGGATATTGATATGCCAAAAATTGTTGCCATGGCAAGAGAAGTACAGCCGGGATTACTGGTGGTGGATAGAACCGTGCATGGGCCTTACGAAAATTACCAAACGCCCGAACAGCATATTCCTGCAACACAATTAGATCATCCCTGGGAAAGTTGTATGACGCTTGCCAATAACTGGGGTTTTGTTTCCAATGATCAATTTAAGTCTGCTTCAAAAGTTATTCATTCACTCATTGAAGTGGTTGCTAAAGGTGGAAGTTTATTATTAGGTATTGGTCCAAAACCAGATGGTACATTGCCTGATGAAGCGGTTGTGCGTTTAGAAGAAATCGGTACGTGGATGACAAAGAATAGCCCTGCTATTTACAATACCCGAATCACTAAAAATTACCAGGATGGCACTACCTGGTTCACACAAAATAATAATATCGCCACCAGGTATGCATTGGTTTGTTTAAAAGAAAATGAAACAATACCTGCTACAATTAACTGGAAAATGAATGTACCCAAAAAAGGATCAAGAATGAAGCTGTTGCAAACGGGCGAAATGGTTAAATGGTCTGTAGAAAATGATGTGGTAAAAGTAATTATACCTGCTTCGATAACTAAAATGAATAAAGTTTTACCGGCGTTAGCTTTTTCTTTTTCACCGGCAGAATAGATCCGGGATCAAGAATTAAAAATATAATAATGATGTTTAAAACAGCCAATAGCAGCATAGTTTTTAAAAGAATTTTAGTAGCAGCTCTGATAGCAATTCCTTTGCTTACAAAGGCGCAGCAATTAATAAAATATGTGGATTTGTTTATTGGTACCGGTGGTCACGGTTATATGTATCCAGGTGCCATCTTCCCGTTTGGGATGGTGCAATTAAGTCCCGACAATGGCACACATGGCTGGGGTTTGAACAGCGGTTATCACTATCCAGATTCTGTGATTGCAGGCTTTAGGCATACCCATTTAAGTGGCACCGGTATTGGCGACTGGTGCGATATTTCTGCAATGCTTTCTAACGGACTTATCAGTGATACAATTGCTTTATACAGAGGAAAGTTTTCTCATGCCAATGAAAAAGCAAGCCCTACAATAAAACCTATATTAATTATGCAGCAATGATGAAGGGTGGTACATTGGAATTTTTAATGGGTGGTAAACCCAATAAACAATTTGGAAAAAATCCGATAACCTGGCCTGCATCTTCTACACAATAAAAAATAAATATGAAACGAATACAATTTATTAAAAATGCCGGTTTTTTAAGTGCCGGTCTACTGTTGAAAGACCTTGCTTTTGCACAGGCTCCAGCATCCTTTCCGGTTGTACGTGTGCCGCTTGATAAAAGAAAGTTTCATAGCAAAGCGGTAGAAGCAGCCATTGTTGAGTTCCAGTCAAAAGTAAAAAATAAAGAACTCGGTTGGTTGTTTGAAAACTGTTTTCCCAATACGTTGGATACAACAGTTGATTTTGAAATCGTAAATAATAAACCTGATACCTATGTAATAACAGGGGATATTGATGCCATGTGGCTGAGAGATAGTACAGCACAGATTTGGCCATATTTGTTATTGACAAAAAAGGATAAGGAACTGCAGCAGTTAGTTACCGGCGTTATCAACCGGCAGATGAGATGTATTTTAAAAGATCCGTATGCCAATGCTTTTTATAAAGATGAAAATAAAGTAAGTGAATGGAAGAGCGATCTTACTACGATGCAGCCTGGTATTCATGAACGTAAATGGGAGATTGATTCTTTATGTTACCCTATCCGTCTGGCATACAATTACTGGAAAATAACAAATGATGCCACACCTTTTGATTTGCAATGGAAAGAAGCAATAAAAGCAACGCTAAATACTTTTATAGCACAACAACGTAAAACAGATAAAGGGCCTTATTCTTTTCAGCGTACAACCGCATGGGCTACGGATGGCGTGCCATTAGGTGGTTATGGTTATCCGGTAAAACCGGTGGGACTTATCTGCTCTATGTTTCGCCCTAGTGACGACGCTACGATATTTCCTTTTCTAATACCATCGAACTTTTTTGCTGTTGTTAGTTTAAAGCAGGCAGCTATTATGGTAAGGCAAATATTGAAAGATGATCTATTGGCAGCAGCATTAACAGCACTTGCAAATGAAGTAGAAAATGCGTTGCAGCAACATGCCATTGTCAATCATCCGCAATACGGAAAAATTTATGCGTATGAAGTAAATGGTTTTGGTAGTTACAATTTAATGGATGATGCAAACGTACCAAGCTTATTATCTTTACCCTATTTAAATGCAGTTAAAAATACGGATCCCGTTTATATCAATACCCGTAAAATGGTACTTTCAAACAACAACCCTTTTTTCTTTAAAGGTAAAGCTGCCGAAGGTATTGGAGGTCCGCATGCCGGCATGGATATGATTTGGCCACTTAGCATTATCGTGCGTGGCTTAACCAGCAAAGATGACAATGAAATAAAAACCTGTATAGAAATGTTGCGTAAAACGCACGGAGGCACCGGCTTTATGCACGAGTCTTTTCACAAAGAGGATGCAGCTAATTTTACCCGTAAATGGTTTGCCTGGGCCAATACAATTTTTGGCGAACTGTTATGGGAAGTATATACAACCAAACTTCACTTATTGGCATAAACTATTTGTATTGTACTCTTTAAATTATTTATTAACGGATTTAACAATGATAAAAAAATATCCCTTTAAAAATCGTTTCACATTAGCCTTACTTATTTTATTTACCATCGAAGCAAAGGCACAGCAAAAAACAAATGTCGATTCTATTCGTAATAAAATGCAATGGTTTGACGATGCTAAACTTGGCATCTTTATTCACTGGGGAATGTATTATGTAAATGGAATTGATGAAAGCTGGAGTTTTCACAATAAAAAAATAAGCCATGCTGATTACATGAAACAGATGAAAGGTTTTACGGCTTCCAAATACGATCCAAAAGCATGGGCTGCTTTAATAAAAGAAACCGGTGCAAGGTATGCGGTTATTACCACCAAACACCATGATGGGTTAGCATTGTGGCCTACCAAACAAAAGCATTTTAATGTGGTAGCTAACACACCTGCAAACAGAGATGTACTGCAACCTTTTTATGCAGCATTGGATAAAGAAGGAATTAAAAAAGGAGCCTATTTTTCTTTGATTGATTGGAGTCACCCGGATTATCCTGGTTTTTTAAAAGATAGCAGCCGTTATAAAGTTGCCGATGAACCAATGCGCTGGCAACGTTTTCAGCAATTTTTTCAATCGCAGATCAATGAAATAAATACTGCCTACAAACCAGATTTATGGTGGTTTGTAGGTGATTGGGAACATAATGCTGATGAGTGGCAGGCAGAAAAAGTAAGGGCGCAGATACTGGATAAAAAACCAACTGCCATCATTAACGGAAGGTTGCAGGGATATGGAGATTACGATACACCCGAACAAAATTTTCCTGCTACAGGCCCAAGTTCAATTGGTGGGAATTGTGCATGACCAGCAACAATAACTGGGGCTATCACCCTGATGATACTGCCTATAAAAAGCCTTTTGAAGTAATTACCATTTTTGTAGATGCAGTAAGTAATGGCGGTAATTTATTATTGGATATTGGCCCCAAAGCAGATGGAACAATACCTGCCGAATAAATTAATATTTTAAAAGAATTTGGTAAGTGGAATAAAAAAAATGGAGAAGCCATCTTTGGTACAATCGGGGGTATGCCACAGAGGCATTTTTACGGCCCTAGTACCATGTCAAAAGATTATATGACAGTGTATCTTTTTTTACCAGCCCAAACTGCTGGTAACATTATGGTAAAAGGATTGGTGAATGATATAAAGGATATACAGGTGGTGGGTACAACGCAACATTTGCAACACAAAGTAGTGGGCAAAATATCTTGGAGTCCTGTGCCTAACCTGGTATTTATTAATGTGCCGGAAAATATACGGGATGAATACATTACTGTATTGAAAGTAACATTGGATAAGCCGGTTCAACTATACCGTGGACCGGGTGGATTGAATTAATAGTTGTAATTTCTGAATGCTTGATGGAGATTGCATCAAAAAAAAATAGTATCAATTTATAGGCATTTAAAAACACCGTATATGAAGCAGGTAATCGTCATTAAAATTTTATTACTTACCCTATTTGGTGGTACTGTTTTTTTAGTAACTGCACAAAAAAAGAAAGGTTGGACATTGGTTTGGCAGGATGAATTTAATTATAAAGGCTTGCCGGATGCAAAAAAATGGGGCTACGAAAATGGGCATGTGCGCAATCAGGAACAGCAATATTACACCCATGCCCGAAAAGAAAATATAGCGGTAAATAATGGGTTGCTAACCATTACCGGAAATAAAGAAATTTATCCTAACAAAGCCTATAAAAAAGGATCAAAAGAATGGCAGCAGAAAGATTCGTTGGCACAATATACTTCTGCCAGTATCAATACGGATGGATTTGCAGGCTGGCAATACGGCCGAATTGAAGTAAAAGCAAAATTGCCGCATGGTGGGGGTATATGGCCTGCTATCTGGATGCTGGGAACCAACGGGCAAAAGATTGGATGGCCTGGTTGTGGTGAAATTGATATCATGGAATTTATAGGTAACCATCCAACAGATATTTATGGCACCATACATTACGGAGACACCGCTCAGCGGCATCGTTCAAGCGGTAGTAAAATAACAGATTTTACATTACAAAATGATTTTCATGTGTTTGCAATTGAATGGGATAAAGATGCCATGGATCTATTTTTTGATAATAAGAAATTCCATCATTTTGTTATTGACTCAGCTGGCAATGGAAATAATAATCCTTTTAGAAAGCCTTTTTATTTATTAATTAATTTGGCGATGGGAGCTGAATGGCCGGGACCAATTGATGATACTGTTTTGCCTCAGCAATTTATTATTGATTATGTGAGGTTGTATAAAAAGAAAAATGGATAATGTTAATTTTTCCACAATGTTTGTTAATAGTAAATATTCCTTGCTTTTAAAATAAAAGACCGTTGAGGAAGATGACGCAAACGTTTGATTAATTTTTTAAAAAACTATAGGTTTAATTTTACTTTTAAATTTAGATTTAACTAAATAAAAATTTAACCAACAAAAAAAAACAGTAAATTTAATTTTTTTATTTCCATATAAAAATTAGTAGCTAGCAGGTAGTATAAACCTTTAGCCGATTGCCACTTGTCCAGACACTATTGATGTCAAATTAAAATAGAAAAATGCTTGCGATATGAAAACCAAACTTTTAATAGTATTTGCTTTATTGCTTTTTATTGTTGTTGGCTGGCTGGCCTGTATGCAGGTAAATGGTAATTCAACAAATGCAGTGCCCGATAAAGTGAGCTACAATTTCAATATCAGGCCAATATTATCTGATAAATGTTTTAAATGCCACGGTCCTGATATTAATAAACGAGAAGCAGGTTTAAGATTGGATATTCCAGATTCAGCTTTTGCTCCATTAAAAGAAACCAAAGGTGCTTTTGCCTTAGTACCCTTTAAGCCAGAAGAATCAGAACTTTATAAGCGTATATCCTCTATCGACACTAGTTACCAGATGCCAACACCATCTTCCCATTTGGGAATATTGTCGGCACATGAAATTACACTGTTTAAAAAATGGATTAATCAGGGTGCAAAATATGAGCCGCATTGGGCATTTGTAAAACCTGTTAAAGCCCCTTTACCTGAAATTAAAACGAAAGAGCTTGTAAAAAATGAGATCGATTATTTTATTATAAATAAACAGGAGCAGCTTGGACTTACCATCAATGAAGAATCTGATAAAGAGCGGTTATTAAAACGAGTGTCTCTTGATCTGACAGGGTTGCTACCTTCCGAAAAAATGATGGAGAAGTTTACTGCCAATCAAACTGTAACTGCGTATGAATCGGCTGTGGATGAACTATTGACCTTGCCAACTTATGGCGAAAAAATGGCCGTTCACTGGTTGGATGTTGCCCGCTACTCGGATAGCTATGGCTACCAGGATGATAATATAAGAACACAGTGGGCCTGGCGGGATTGGGTAATTCATGCATTCAATAAAAATATTCCTTACAATACATTTCTTACCTGGCAAATAGCTGGTGATATGTTGCCCAATGCAACAAAAGAACAAATACTTGCTACTGCTTTTTTTCGCAATCACAAATACACCGAAGAGGGCGGTGTTATTCCTGAAGAATACCGCATTACTTATATTCTTGATAAAACTAAAACCTACAGCAAAGGTATTTTGGGCTTAACAGCAGAATGTGCTCAATGCCACGATCATAAATATGATCCTATTTCTCAAAAAGATTATTATCAGTTATTTGCATTTTTTAATAATACCAAAGAGATAGGTTTTGAAGGAGATGTAAGCCAGTCAAAACCTGCAAAACTTCCTATTCTTACTATCTCTGATGCAGAGTCAAAAGATATGTTGTCATTTATTAACAAAAAAGACACAGGCAATTTAACGGTTTCTGTAATGGGGGAAAAAGATACCGCCCGAAAAACATTTATTCTTAATAGGGGTGCATATGATCAACTTGGAGCCGAAGTGTATCCTGCTCCAATAAAATCGGTCATGGTTTTTGATACCATTAATAGCCCACGCAACAGGCTTGGTCTTGCTGCCTGGACAGTTAGCAAAAACAACCCACTTACGGCAAGGGTTTTTGTAAACCAAATCTGGCAGGAAATTTTTGGAAGAGGATTGGTAAAAACCTCTGGCGATTTTGGTATGCAGGGAGAGTTGCCTACGCATCCCGAATTACTTGATTGGATGGCGACAGATTTTATGGAACATGGTTGGGATATAAAGCGATTAATGAAACAGATTGTGATGTCTGGAACTTATCGCCAGTCATCTAAAATAAATGAAGGAAATTATAAAAAGGATCCGGAAAATATTTATTTAGCCCGTGCGCCACGTCAAAAAGTAAAAGCTGAATTTGTAAGAGATATAATTTTATCAAGCAGTGGGTTATTGGTCAGTACCATTGGGGGCCCTAGTGTAAAACCTTACCAGCCTAAAGGTTTGTGGGAAATGGCCAGCTCTGGCAGAGGCGTATTGGCAACCTATAAACAAGATAAAGGAGACGCATTGTACAGAAGAGGGATGTACACATTTATAAAATTAACTGTACCGCCACCAAGCATGATATTATTTGATGCCAGCAACAGGGATCAGTGCGAAGTAAAACGTTCGCAAACAAATACGCCGTTACAGGCATTGATGATGATGAATGATCCTACTGTGTTGGAGGCTTCCCGTGTACTTGCACAAAAGCTAATGGAAGAAAACAATACATCGGACGAGAAAATAAAAAAAGCATTTCACCGTATTATTTGCAGGGTAGCTGGTACTAAGGAAAACGATATTTTAAAATCTTATTATGAGGAACAGTTGCAACAGTTTAAGCAAAAAAAACTGGATGCTGTTGCTACATTGAAGGTGGGCGAATTTCTTTCCGTTAATAATTCAGATGCCAATGCAACTGCTGCACTAATGAAAGTGATTAACATGATTTACAATATGGAAGAAGCCATTATAAAAACCTGATTATGCATAAAGAAATAATGGAACACAACCTCAACTTAAACAGAAGGCGTTTCCTTTCAAAATTAAGTTTAGGTATAGGAAGTGTAGCATTGGGATCGTTGCTGATTCCCGATTTGTTTGGTAGTAAAAGCGATGAAGAAATGCTGTTGGCGGGATTGCCGCAATTTGCACCCAAGGCCAAAAGAATTATCTATCTTTTTCAGAATGGTGCACCTTCTCAATTAGACCTGTTTGATTATAAACCAAAGCTGATTGAAATGTTTGGACAGGATTTGCCTGAATCAATCAGGATGGGCCAACGCCTTACTGGTATGACGGCGGATCAGAAAAAGTTCCCTTTGGCTGGCACTACTTTTAAGTTCAATCAGTATGGAGAGGCAAAAGCATGGATCAGTGAATTGTTGCCGCATACTTCCAAAGTGGTAGATGATTTATGTTTTATAAAGACAATGCATACCGAAGCAATCAACCATGATCCTGCACTTACTTTTTTTCAAACCGGCGCACAGGTGGGCAACCGACCAAGTATGGGTTCGTGGCTCAGTTATGGTCTAGGTAGTGAAAATAAAAATCTGCCAGCTTTTTGTGTATTGTTATCGAAAGGAAAAGGCAACGGACAAGGCGTATATTCAAAACTATGGAGTAATGGATTTCTTGATTCCGTACACCAGGGTGTGCAATTTAGTAGTGGCGATAATCCTGTTTTATATCTTAACAATCATGAAAGTATCACTAAGGCTGACCGCAGAAAAATGTTGGATAAACTGGAACAATTAAATGCAGAAACATTTAAGCAATCTGGAGATCCGGAAATAAATGCTAAAATACAGCAATACGAAATGGCCTATCGGATGCAAACAGCCGTGCCCGAAATAACCGACTTGAGTAAAGAGCCGGAAGATATTGTAAAATTGTATGGCCCCGATTGCCTGGTACCAGGTACTTATGCCGCCAACTGTTTGCTGGCAAGAAAATTATCTGAAAATGGTGTACGATTTGTACAATTGTATCACCAGGGTTGGGATGCACATGATAGTCTTCCATCTCAAATAAAAGGCCAGGCAATGGATACAGACCAAGCTTCGGCAGCGCTGATTACTGACCTTAAACAAAGAGGTTTATTAGATGAAACCTTGGTGATTTGGGGAGGTGAATTTGGCAGAACGAATTATTGTCAGGGTAAACTTACAAAAGATAATTATGGACGGGATCATCATCCAAGGTGCTTTACAATCTGGATGGCTGGCGGTGGCGTAAAGCCCGGTGTATATGGCGAAACAGATGAATTTGGTTATAATATTATAAAAGATCCGGTACATGTAAATGATTTCCATGCAACCGTTTTGCATCTGATGGGTATAGATCATGAGAAGCTTACGTTTAAACATTTAGGCCGTCGATACAGGCTTACAGATGTAGCAGGTAATGTGGTGAAGGGGATTGTTACTTAATAGCATATCCTCACCTGAGCGGCAAGTAATTTGAAGCGTATTATTATTACCTGTCATTTTAACATTCATTTTTAAATGCCTAGGAAAGGGTTTAAATACAATTTACTCCCGAAGAAAAGAGCTAAGGGAGGGAAAGATTCGACATCGGATCTACAGCTTTTGCTTACAGGTATGCGCATATGGATAAGGGGCTTTTGGAAGAAGTACGATATAAACTTAAATAAATTTAATTATCCAAAATAAAAAAATACCAAATAAAATTTCACCATATGCAACGCCGAACATTCATTAAAAATTCAACTATTGCCGCCGCAGGCTTAATGTATCAACCTTCAATGGCTTTTAGGGAAGATCCTTTGCTTGGACAGGGAAATAAGCGTTACCGGCTGGATACAAAATGGAGCCATGCAGATGTTGCACGCAATCCGGTTAATGATTGTCATGAGATGGTGCAGGATAGCAAAGGCAGGATTATTCTACTGACCAATGAAACAAAGAATAATGTGTTGATTTATGATAAGACAGGTAAATTATTAACTACCTGGGGAAGTGAATATCCCGGGGCGCATGGTTTAACCTTGTTTAATGAAAATGGTACAGAAGTATTGTTTATCTGTGATAACAACCGCCACCAGGTAATTAAAACTACGCTTGAAGGCAGGGTGTTGTTGGTGTTGGATTATCCTAAAGAAACAGGGGAGTATACCAAAGCAGAAGAATATGTACCTACAGAAACTGCCATTACGGCTAATGGTGATATTTATGTTGCAGACGGTTATGGGAAAGATTTTATTATTCGCTATGATTCCAAAGGGCGGTACATTAGTCATTTTGGTGGAAGGGGTAACGAGCCAAAGCATTTGTTAAATGCACATGGTGTATGTGTTGACAATCGGGATCCTTTGCGGACATGCCTTGTAGTTACATCCCGTCAGCAAAATGCTTTCAAACGATACACATTTGAGGGCGTTTATATTGATACCATTCCTTTACCAGGTGCATGGGTTTGTCGTCCTGTTATAAAAGGAGATTACCTGTATGCTGCGGTATTGCAGAGTAATTCGAATTTGTGGAAACAATCAGGCTTTATTACCATACTCGATAAAAACTTTAAAGTCGTTTCCAACCTTGGTGGTTCCGAACCAACATATGTTGATCATAAACTTGATGAGATGTACCAAACAATAAAATATTTTGATTATCCTCACGATGTTTGTGTAGATGACGAAGAAAATTTATATGTCGCTCAATGGAACTCAGGTAAAGTATATCCTTATAAATTATCACCGGTAATTTAATGAAAAAACTATTTATCTTTTTTAATTTTTTTTCAGCAGCAGTTACAGCTTTTTTTACTGTGTTGCAATTAAAAAGGTTACTGCTGTGTTTACCAATACTATTATTATTACTATTGCTTGCAGGTGTTGATTGTAAGGCGCAATCAACTGTGCAATTAGCACAACCGGTATTAAAATATCCATCGCTTTTTTTTAAAACTTTTGTAGCTGTCGAAATGAAATTTGAGCAGGCAGGTACACAAATTCATTATACGCTAAACAATCAAACACCCACTACACAGAATAAAGTTTATACGCATCCAATTAAGATAAAAAAATCATTTACCACTTTAAAAGCCATCGTTTCAGGAGATAGTTTTTTGTCATCTGAAATAGTTTCTGCCACATTTATTAAAGAGGGATTTAAAATTAAGCTGGTGCAGCAAACGCCTGCCAATGAAAGGTTTAATGGTACTGGATTAAATACCTTGATAGACAATAAAGGCGGTATTGCTGACATGAATTCAAAAACATGGTTAGGTTACCAGCAGGATTCTGTTGAGATAAATATAACCCTTGAAAAAAAACAAAAATTAACGGCGGTATTAATCAATTGCTTACAGGATCAGGGTAGCTGGGTTTTTTTACCGGCTAAGTTACAACTGTTTTATTTTGATGAAAATAAGGGAACATTTGAATTATTGGGGGAGCAGTTACCTGATCATAATAAACAGGTATCGGCAATATCCTGTCAGCCTATATTATTGACAGCCTCAAAAAAAATAAAGGCACAAAAAATTAAGATCATACTAAAAGGAATAAAAACATTACCGGCATGGCATGCAGGTAACGGCCAACCGGGATGGTTATTTGTTGATGAAATAAAAGTGTATTAAAATATGCAACGTTGGAAAACTATTTTATACAATGCCAGTTTTACATTTAATTGTATGCTGGTGTTTTTACTGATTTTTGAAAGTCGGTTGTCCTTGCCTGCCTGGATACAAACAGTAGGCCGTATGCACCCGCTGTTGTTGCACTTTCCCATCGTGTTGCTTGTGCTCTGTATTTTTTGGGAAGTTTTTTCCAGCCTCAAAAATTCTTTACCTAACCAACAGCCCACAATAGGAGACACCTTATTATTGCTTACTTCTTTCACGGCTGTCGTTAGTGCTTTGATGGGCTTATTATTATCCAAAGAAGCAGGTTATGCGCAGGAGGTACTGGCGTTGCACAAATGGAGTGGGGTGGCCGTTTCTTTTTTATCTTTTGCATGGTATACTTTCAGGCATACAATCCGGCATGTAAAAATAGTTGGTATATTAACTGCTACTGCTGCAGTATTTTTAGTAATAGTAACCGGACATCTCGGTGCCAATATTACCCACGGAGAAAATTTTTTGTTGGCACCGGTATCAAAAGATAAGCAGGCACCACCTGTGTTATTTGAAGACGCCATCATTTATGCCAATATGGTACAGCCAATATTTATGGCAAAATGTATTAGCTGCCACAATGATAAAAAGGCAAAGGGAGAACTGGTAATGGAAACATTTGCTAAATTATTAAAAGGAGGAAAAGATGGGGCCTTATGGGATTCCACACACAAAGATTTAGGATTATTGATGAGCCGGCTTCACCTGCCATTGGATAATAAAAAGCACATGCCACCAACAGGTAAACCACAACTTACAGAGGATGAAGTAGCGATTATTTATCACTGGATAAGAAGTGGTGCAAGCGATACTGTTAAAGTAGCACAACTGCCCACAACTGATACCCTGCGTACATTGGCATCCTCTATTTTTAATACGATAGAAACAGATGACTATGCTTTTAAACCCGCAGACGAAAGTAAAATAAAAGCCTTGCGGAATAACTATCGTTTTGTAACACCTTTTGCACTTGGTTCACCAGCCCTTAGTGTAGAGTTTTTTGGGGCAGCACAATTCAAATCAGAGCAGCTAAAAGAATTATTGCCTGTAAAAGAACAGGTAGTTTCATTGAATTTAAATAAGATACCTGCTACTGATGCAGACTTGGCAACGATTGCTCAGTTTATAAATCTTCGCAAGCTTAATTTATCTTTTACAAATATTAAAGGGAGTGGTTTGGCCGCATTAAATTCTCTCAAAGAATTAAAGATATTATCCTTATCAGGTACGGGCGTACATGCAGATAACTTAACTGTTTTAGCAGCACTACCCAAACTTACCCAATTGATTATATGGAGTACGCCAGCGCAATCGCAGCAGCTGAGTGCCTTGCAAAAACAATTTAAAAATACAAGGATAGAGACTGGGTTTACTGGTGATACCATCATCATTAAACTTACTGCCCCAATCATTGAAAATGAAGAACAGGTTGTTCTTCAGCCGGTTCTTTTAATACTAAAGCATTATGTTAAGGGGGTAACTATCCGTTACACCACTGATGGAACAGCACCCGATAGTTTACTGTCGCCGGTTTATAAAGGAGATTTTTTGGTGGATAAAAATATGACCGTAAAAGTAAAAGCGTTTAAACAAGGTTGGATAAGCAGTGAGGTTGAAGAACAAACTTTTTATAAAGCTGGTTATAAAATTGATTCCATCCGTTTTGTACAACCTTCGCCCGATATGCCTTATAAAACAATGAGTGCAGCTATTTTGGCCGATACACAAAAAGGTGATCAAAATTTCCGCAGTGGCAAATGGATTGGTTACAGAGGTATTCCCATGCAGGCAATGATGTATTTTGAAATCCCTCAGTCTATAACTTCTGTTACAGTAAGCAGCCTTATTGATATCGGTGGTTTTATTATGCCTCCTCAACAGATAGAAGTTTGGGCAGGTAATCACCCGGCGAAATTGAGGTTAATAAAAAAAATAAATCCTGAGCAGCCGCTTAAAAATGCACCAGGTTATATGAAAGGCTACGAGTTAAATTTTCATACCGTAAAAGAAAAATATCTTAAAGTAGTAGTAATGCCTGTTGCTAAATTACCTGTTTGGCATAAAGGAAAAGCAGATAAAGGATGGATATTTGTTGATGAGATTTTTTTAAATTAATAAGAATTTTATTCTTGCATTAAATCATAATAGGTAGTTGACGTCCTGTTAATAAAACTTCCTGTGAAAACATAATTTAAGCTCATCAATAAATAAAATGAGGTATAAATTTTTATTTTGTGCATTAAAAGATTTTACACAAATGTTGTCATCACTAAAACGCTGGCAGGTGGATTCATTTTATTGTAACACTTTTTATAGAGGCCAATGAGGACAAAAATAAAGCTGTGTAAATTAAAAGCAGAGCGAATAATTTAGTAAGTATTTCAGGCTTTAATAAATTGTTGAAATTTAAACAAATTGGCACAATTGCATAAAAGGATTTCAGCAACTAAACCTATAAAATTATTTTTTTACAACTTAAAAATTTATTTATAAACTCTACTTTCTATCATTTAAAATCCATGTTTACATAATTATTTGATTTACCATGCCACACTGAATTAAAAAAAAATCTAATTATTATTGAATAATAAAAGTATGCATACACATGGATAATAAATGATGCATATAACGATTGCCATACTATAGGTGCCTTTTTAGGAACCTAATATAGTTTGTTCCATAAATTATAGTAGGCCCAAACTAAATAATAGCAACTTCAATTTTTAAAAAATCTAATCAAGGCAACTAAATTGAAATAATTAAAATTAACTGCTTAAAAATAATAGTGTAAATAAATTAAAGCTGCTACTTTTTTGATTGCATATGAATGACTTATTTTCAACCACAACAGATAAGAAGCTGATTGTTGCTGCCTGTGAAGGAAGCGAGGTGGCGTTTCGTAAATTATATGAAAGGTATTGGCTTGATTTATATAAAATAGCTTACCGGAGATTGCCTTCTGAAGAGGATTTAAAAGATGTGTTGCAGGAGACTTTCATTTCATTGTGGAAAAATATACACCACATATCAGTTGATGAAAATATTGGCGGATATCTTTATACATCGTTGCGGAATAAAATTTTTAACTACTACGAAAAAAAGCAAGTAAGATTAAAAATGTTGATGAGCCAGCCTTTTCATCCTGTTGAATCTGAAGAAGCTATATACAGTCTTTTGAATACAAAAGAGCTAAAGCTTGCTATCAGTGGGATTATTACAGAAATGCCTCCTAAGATGAAAAAAATTTATCTCCTAAGTAAAGAAGAGCAATTGACTAATGCAGAAATTGCCTGTATGCTGTTACTAGCACCACAAACAGTTAAAAATCAAATTCATCAGGCACTTGGTCGCATTCGATGTGCACTTAAAAAAGGTACTTCCATTTTATTATTCTTTTTTTAACCTGTTTTGCACTACTTGTTAAAAGTAGCATTTAGATTGTTTGTATACATCCCAAAATAAATAACATTTTTATAGTACTAAATCAATTGACGGCTGTTAATAGCAATAAAGGATAGCATATGCTTATGATTGAGGAATTAATTATTAAATATAATTCAGGGCAATGTAGTGCTGACGAAAAGAAATTGGTTGAACAATGGTACCAGTCTTTTGAGTGGAATGATAAGAGTAATTTATTTAATGAAAATAATATAGAGCATATCAAAGAAGAGGTTTGGTTGGCTATACAAAAAAACAAAATAACCTTAGCCTCAGAAAATAGTACGGTTATACCTCCACAAATTCATTCATTATTAAGATGGTGGCATTTTGCTTCGGCAGCTGCTGTTATTACTGCCATAGCCGCAATAAGTTTTTGGCAATATACGCCCTCCAAAAAAATAGCTGTAGCTAAGCTTATTAAAACAAAACAACTGCAAATTAAAGCGATAGAACCAGGAACAAGTAAAGCACAACTAGTGCTGGGAGACGGAAGCGTAATATCATTAGATTCTTCTCGTAACCTGCAACTACGGGAAGAAGATGGAACTAAAATAGATAAGCAGTCTGGTAAATTGATTTATAAAGATGTTGCCGATGGTAATGGGAAAATACTATTTAATACCTTATCAACACCACGTGGTGGAGAGTTTCAGTTGGTATTGCCCGATGGAAGTAAAGTTTGGTTAAACGCAGCGTCTTCTATAAAATTTCCTACCCGGTTTGAGGGTAAAGAAAGAACTGTTTTCTTACATGGCGAGGCCTATTTTGAAGTAGCAAAAAACAAACAAATGCCGTTTTATGTAAAATTAGACAATGATTTTGCAGTGGAGGTAACCGGCACCCATTTTAATATAATGGGATACAATGATGAGAGTGAAATACGAACAACATTGGAGGAAGGAAGTGTAAAAGTTACCCATAAAAATAACACCGTGCTTTTATCTCCATCTAAACAGGCCATTATGAAAAGAGCAAATGAAAGCTTAATAGTGAGTGATGCGGATGTAAGCCAAGAGCTTGCCTGGAAAAACGGTATGATCGAATTTGATGGCCAATCCTTACCTTATATTTTGCGGCAGTTAAGCAGGTGGTATGATGTAAATATAGAATTTGCAAATGGTATACCAAAAGGAACGTATAAAGGCGCTATTCGCCGGCAGGCACCATTAACAGATGTGTTGGAAATTTTAAAATTAGCCGGTGTAAAATTTAAAATGGAAGATAAAAACTTAATAGTAACCGGGGTATAAAAGAATATCCCAATCGGAAAATTTTGTCTCAATTTTTTTGTCAATGAAAAACGGGAACGCTGAAACGTTCCCGCTAAAAGATCTGGCAAAACATGTATTATAAACCTTGTAACACGATTGTTTAACCAAAAACTTAACAAAACTATGCAAATTTTCGACACCCACAAGTGGCCGCAACGATTACTTCCACCTGTTTTAATTATCAGGATTATGAAATTAACTGCTGTTTTTTTATTTGCCCTTACAATCAATGTAAGTGCAAACGGATATTCACAGGACATTACGTTAAAATTATCCAACACTTCTCTGGAAAAAGTATTTAATGAAATACGAAAACAAACAGGATACTTATTTTTTTATAAGACCGATTTATTAAAAGATATTCCCACTGTTAAAATAAAAGTAAAGAATGCCAGTATTGAAGAAGTTATGAAGACTTGTCTTATTGATCTTTCTTTAACTTATTTTATTATCGACAAAACAATTGTTTTAAATGCAAAACAAAAGAGTGTTGTAGAAAATATGAAGGAACAAATAGTTGCTCCCGATATTGATATAACAGGTAAAATTGTGTCTGATGCTGGAGTGCCATTGGTAGGGGCATCTATAAAATTAAAAGGTTCAACCATAGGTACAAGTACCGATGAGAATGGAAAGTTTACTCTCAGTATACCCGCTGCCGGTGGTGTTTTACAAATTTCTTTTGTTGGCTATGAAGTTCATGAAGTAGCCGTGAAAAATAATGAGAATTTGAACATTACTTTAAAACAAAAAAATACCAAAGTTGAAGAAGTAGTGGTGATAGGATATGGATCTGTAAAAAAATCTGACCTTACGGGTTCTGTATCATCAGTAAGTGCTCAAAAGATTATGCAGGTAAAAGCTGTATCAACAGTAGCAGGTGTATTACAGGGCCAGGCTGCTGGTGTTCAGGTTATCCAGCGCTCTGGCCAGCCGGGTGATGGAGTATCAATAAAGATCAGGGGAACCAACTCTATTGCTGGTGGCAATGAAGTATTGTATGTAGTTGACGGCTTGCCGCTAGATGGGTTAAGCGCACAATTGAACCCTTCAGATATAGAAAGCATACAGGTGTTAAAAGATGCCTCCTCTACTGCGATTTATGGTGCAAGGGGTGCTAATGGCGTAGTAATGATAACTACTAAAAAAGGTACTGAAGGAAAAGCAAGAGTTAGCTATAATGGTTATTACGGTAACCAGACCTTGCGTAAAAAAATGGATCTTATTAATGCAAGGGAATTTGCCAATCTGCAAAATGAAGCCAACACCAACTGGAATACAGATAACCCCGGTCTGCTGCAAAAGTCCATCTGGTCATCTACCCAAATAGATTCGCTTACTGCCCAGGGAACCGACTGGCAGGATTTGGTGTACCAAAGTGCTCCGGTCCAAAATCATGATCTTTCCATATCCGGTGGTAGTGCCGGCACAAAATATTATACTTCATTCGGTTATTACAACCAGAATGGTATTATCCAGAATTCAGGTTTCAAAAGGTTTTCTTTCAGGGGTAATCTTGATCAGAAGATCAATGAAAGATTAACTACCAATATTAGCCTCTCTCTTCAGCAATCCAACTTTTCACAAAATAATTATTTTAATGCAGATGGAGGTGGTGGGGTGCCATTTACTACAATGGTAATGCCTCCTACACAAGGCGTTTATAATACCACTGGCAAGTACACAGTGTTCAGTGGCGTGCCGTGGGGCCAGACAAATCCTTACGCAATGTCAAAGGAAGAATACAGGTATAATCCTGCGCTGCGGCTAATCGGTAATGTAACGGTATCCTACGCTATCATTAAAGGTTTGAAATTAAAATTGAGTGCCGGCCTCGATAATACGGCAGGCAGAACCGATTACTATGCCCCCAGTACCTTAAGTCTTTATCCCAATGGGGGAGCTTCTCAGAACTATAGCAACTCCTCTACTTTTGTTAATGAGAACCTGTTGAATTATACCCATGCTTTTAGCAAGCATACCATTGATGCTATAGGTGGCTTTACTTATCAGGCAAGTAAAGCCCAAAGCCTTAACAGTGGCACAGCTACAGGGTTTTTAACAGATATCTATCAAAATAATAATTTGAATGCAGCCACTGTAAAAGCGGTTCCCGGGAGTGGTTACAACGATAATAAATTAATTTCTTACCTGGGTCGTATAAACTACAGTTATGCAGGTAAATACCTGTTGACATTGACCGGAAGGTATGACGGTTCATCAAGGTTCAGCGAAAACCATAAGTATGGATTTTTTCCTTCCGGAGCTATTGGATGGAAAGTTTCTGATGAAGCTTTTATGCAAAGCGTTAAAGCTGTTTCCAACCTTAAATTGAGGGCCAGTTATGGTCTGTCAGGTAACCAAGCTATCGGTAATTATCAAACATTGGGACAATTAGCCAACACCAACGTCAACCTCAACAATGCACCTGTAACAGGCTATTATTTAAGCCGCCTTGAAAACAAGAACCTTAAATGGGAAACTACCAAGCAGCTTGACCTGGGATTTGATCTGGGTTTGTTTGGTGACAGATTATTATTGACTGCAGATTACTATGATAAAAAAACGTCTGACCTGTTGCTCAATGTGACACTGCCAACTTCATCGGGCTATTCAAGTGTATTGCAAAATGTTGGTGCCGTTGGTAATAAGGGATACGAGTTTCAACTTACAGGAAAGATTCTTACGGGTGGTTCATTAACGTGGAATTCTACCCTTACCTATTCCCACAACAAAACAAAAATCCTTGACCTTGGAAAAGATGCAAAAGGAAACCTGATCAACTATAAAGAAGTAGGCACCGGAGGCAACTGGTTCCCGATGATACTGGGCCAGAGTATGCAGCAGTTGTTTGGCTATAAGGTTCTCGGCGTTTATCAGTCTGAAGCCGAAGCAATAGCAAATGGTGAGCCTACAAAAAAAGCAGGTGACTATAAATTTCAAACTACTCCCGGTGGCGTATTAGCCAACGATAACAGGAGGATATTATCGCACTTTGAACCGAAGTTCACTTTTGGATTCAACAACAATTTCACCTACAAGAACTTCACGCTTTCGATATTGATCGTTGGCTCATATGGTAATGATATTGCCAACGAATTTCGCAAATACAATATCACCCTAAATGGTAAATGGGTACCCACAAGGGAGACTTACAATAACCGTTATATGGCTGGGGGCAAAGGAACAGCAATGTTCGACAGGCCACAGTATGATAACAGCGGCAGTGCTATTAGGGATTATGCAAACAGCCTTTGGATAGAAAATGGATCGTACCTGCGTTTCAGGGATATCACGTTGGCGTATGATCTTGCTCCCCGTGTTTTGAAGTTGATAAAAGTGTCATCTGTGCAACTTTACATCAGCGCCCAGAATTACATCACCATAACCAAATACTCTGGTTACGATCCCGAGGCCGCCTGGCAGGCAGCTACCATTAATGGATGGGATCGTGGTAACTATCCAGGCTCAAAAGGAATTACCGGTGGAGTAAAAATTAATTTTTAACTGCTAAAACTTTTTTAAATGAAAAAGATATTAATCATCGCCATATACAGTTCCTTCCTCTTCTCTTTTTTTACAGGATGTAAGAAGCCCTTGGAAGAGAAACCAAAAACATTTGTAAGTCCTGATGCATTTTTTAATTCGCCGGCAAGTTATGATCTTGGGGTGGTGGGGATCTACAGGACTATACCCGCAACCTTTGGCAACAATGCCTGGCTCACTAGGGAAACCTTTAGCGATATCATCGGTACTCCGTCAGGTGCTTACGAGCAGGGTATGCCTGTGTATCAAAATAACCACCAGCCATTTTTTTACAATGTGAGGGATCAGTGGACCAACCATTATGCCATTGTGAACGACGCCAATTTTATGCTGAAAAAGTTGGATGCGGCAACTATTCTTTCTGCCGCTCAAAAAAATGTACTTTCAGGGGAGGCTCATTTTTTAAGGGCCTATGCTTATTTTCAACTGGTGCAGTTGTATGGTGATGTGCCATTACGTATTGCTCCTCTGGAAGATTTGAGCAATGTGCAAATTGCCCGGAGCCCGCAGGCAGACATTTATAAATTAATTGTAGATGACCTTATTTTTGCAGAAAGTAATTTGCCGGATAACGCCCCTCAAGATGGGCGTGTATATAAATTAGTTGCTACGGCTCTTTTAGCAAAAGTGTATTTAACAATGGCTGGTAATCCATTAAATCAAATACAGTATTATACCAATGCCAGGGATAAGGCTCTTGCAGTGATCAATTCCGGAAAATTTACATTGATGGATGATTT
>JANXSK010000224.1 GCA_025352695.1 Ferruginibacter sp.
CGAAACATAATTTAAGACAAATATGGGAAGCGATCTGCTATCTAACAAAAACAGGTTGTCAATGGCGACATTTACCTATCAATTATGCCCCTTGGGCAACTGTTTATTGGTATTTTAGAAGATGGACTTTAGAAGGAATAATAGAAGTTGCTCATCTCGGCTGTCCGAGATAAGTAGTAGTTTTGTCCATATCAACATTGTTTGTGTGGTAACTACAAAGTTGATAAAGGGTGGCCATAAAACCACCCTTATTTTAAATTATCTCGGACAATACTAAAATATTAACTAAGACAACCGAGGCAATCAGGCCAAATAGAAGCTTTCCAAGAAATCATAAACAGAAAAAACCTAAATCTATGAATTACAAAAGAATGTAACAAAATGGCTTAACTTAACGGCATTGCAACATATTTATTAATTTTTAAAGGCATGATATTAGTATAATGACTCGTAAAAATCAATTTAGCAGGGTAATGCCATTGCTTTGAATGAAAGACACAAAAATTAAAAATTCAGATGAATAATCAAAGAAAAAATCAACCCAACGATCTCTTTGAGATGCTTCCTCAAGCTATTGCTGCGTTAAGGAAAAATATAATAGAACCAATTTTTGGAGATAGCCGTACTGATAAATATGCAAATGAAAGACCTCCCTTAAGATCTGAATTATTTACAGAAGAACAGCTGGAGCAACATGCCAGAGCAATTTCCACAAAACATCAGCTAATAAGCGAACACCCATCAGAGCAACTGTTAAAACGGCTTGCCGAAAATGAAAATATTTTATTGGAAGTATACGCTGCTTTAACACTTACAATAAAAAATAATATAAGGATAGTTCCCGCCGGTGAATGGCTTCTGGATAATTTTTACCTTATAGAAGAACAGATATATACAGGAAAGAAGCATTTACCCAAAGGGTATAGTAAAGGATTACCACAATTATTAAAAGGAGAGTCTGCTGGTTTACCCCGAGTATATGATATAGCTGTGGAAATAATTTCCCACAGTGACGGACATGTGGACTTGGATATTCTCACTCGTTTTGTAAAAGCCTACCAAATAAATACATTTTTAAAATTGGGCGAATTATGGGCAATACCGATAATGTTGCGGTTAGCTTTAATTGAGAATTTACGACGGCTTTCTATACAAATAGCTAGCGATATTATCAATAAAACCCTGGCTAACAAATGGGCTGATAGCATGATTGAGGCAGCTGAAAATGACCCTAAAAACCTTGTATTGGTTATTGCGGATATGGCTCGTAGCCACCCTCCAATGGACAGCGCTTTTATTGCTGAATTAACCAGGCGCTTACAGGAAAAAGGAAATACGCTTTCCTTACCACTTAACTGGTTAGAGCAACGTTTATCGGAAGATAGTTTAACAATCAATGAACTAATACATCAGGAAAATCAAAAGCAAGCCGCAGATCAGGTATCTATTAGTAACAGTATTAGTAGCCTACGTTTTTTAAGTACAACCGACTGGCGTGATTTTGTAGAAAATACCAGTGTGGTAGAGCAGATACTGCGCCGTGATATCGATGGCGTATATGGACAAATGGATTTTTACACCCGAGATAACTATAGGCATGTTGTTGAAAAAATTGCTAAAAACAGTACAATAACCGAATGGGAAGTAGCCGAAATTGTAGTGCAACAGGCTGCTGAAAACGCCAACAATAATGATGATTTAAGGCGGCGGCATGTAGGATATTTTCTTACCTGCCAGGGGTTGATGCAAATTCAACGAATAGCTAAAGTGCGTTTCAGCGGAATAGAAACCTTTAAAAAAATATTTAATAAGGTACCTTTTTTGTTATATGCAGGAGGTATAATTGTAATGGCCGGTTTAATAGCCTGGTACCTGATTTATAAAATATTTTACAATGACTTATCAAGTGCACAACTAGTAATAATGAGTATCATTATTTTGTTGGCAACAAGTCGTTTATCCGTGGCAATTATAAACTGGATAGCTAACTTATTGGCACACCCATTTTTGTTACCAAGGATGGATTTTAGTAAGGGGATACCCGAACAGCATCGGTCGATGGTAGTGGTGCCCACCATCCTTACTTCTGTCGCAGGTATTCATGCATTAACAGAGGCGCTGGAAGTTCGTTTTTTAGCTAATAGGGATGAGCATTTGCAGTTTGCGTTAGTAACGGATTTTAAAGATGCAGCCACTGCTGCTTTGCCTGAAGATGAATTGCTTTTGCAAACTGTCCGGATAAAGATAAATGAATTAAACTGGAAATATGACCGGCAAACCAATGATACTTTTTTTCTTTTTCACCGCGATAGAAAATTTAATACAAAAGATAAAATATGGATGGGCTATGAACGTAAGCGGGGTAAATTGACAGAACTTAACGCCCTTATACAAGGCCATGGCAGACAATATTTCTCATTGATAGTGGGAGAGGAGAAAGTGTATGAAACAGTAAAATATATTATCACCCTGGATACAGATACACAGCTGCCAAGAGATGCTGGCTGGAAAATGGTGGCTACAATGGCGCATCCGCTTAATAAGGCTATTTACTCAAAAAAGAAAAAACGTGTTACAACTGGTTATACCATTCTTCAGCCAAGAGTATCTAATAGTTTACCCGGTAAGGATAGTTCTGTTTATACAAAATTGCATGGGAACGAACCAGGTACAGATCCTTATACCCGGGCTATTTCTGATGTGTATCAGGATCTTTTTGAAGAAGGATCTTTTATTGGTAAAGGCATTTATAATGTAGCTGCTTTTGAAGAAACGCTTCACAACGTTTTTCCGGATAATTCAATCCTTAGTCATGATTTGCTGGAAGGTTGTTATTCCCGTTCCGGATTGATAACCGATATTCAGTTATACGAGGAATATCCAAGAAGATATATTACTGATATGCAGCGCAGGCATCGATGGATAAGGGGCGACTGGCAGATAGCCAATTGGATATTACCGTGGGTGCCAGGGCCCGATAAAAAAATTCTTTTTAACCCATTGTCATTATTATCTAAATGGAAAATATTTGATAATATCCGCCGTAGCCTTGTGCCACAATCGATGCTGCTATTGTTGTTGTATGGATGGATTATTTCTTCGTCACCACTATTTTGGACAGCTGCAGTTTCATTGATTGTTTTATTACCATCTATCATCAGTTTTTGCTGGTCGTTAATAACGAAACCTACTGATGTAATTTTTTCTCAACACTTTATATTTTCTTTTAGGTCTGCAAGCGATCAGTTTTACCAATATCTTCTTGATCTTTTTACTTTGCCTTACGAGGCGTTTTCAAATTCTGATGCGATTTTGCGAACATTATGGCGCATGTTCATCAGCCACAAAAATCTGTTGCAATGGAATCCCTATCATAGCACCCTTAATAATAAAAAAACAATTACAGCTGCCTATTCAACTATGTGGTTTGGCCCCCTTTTATCTATTGTGTTGTTTATTTATTTAATTCAATACACGCCTAACGCATTAATTTTTGCCATACCTTTTTTAATAGCCTGGATTATTGGGCCCTTTATAACCTGGTTTATTAGCCGTGTGCTGATACAAAAAAAAGATACTGTTTCGACAGCGCAAACTATTTATCTGCGTATGTTGGGACGTAAAATCTGGTATTTTTTTGAAACCTTTGTTACCGAAAAAGATAACTGGTTACCACCCGATAATTACCAGGAAGATCCCGTAGAAAGAATTGCTCATCGAACTTCTCCAACCAATATAGGCCTTTCTTTATTATCAGTTTTAACGGCGCATGATTTTGGTTACATCTCTACAGAAGATGTAGCCGTTCGTACTGGTAATACTTTGAATACGCTCCAGGAAATGGAAAAATTTAGGGGCCATTTTTATAACTGGTACGATACAGAAACGTTGGCTCCCCTTTACCCCCGTTACATTTCAACAGTAGATAGCGGTAACCTTGCCGGTCATCTTGTTACTATGCAACAGGGTTTATTATTACTGGCAGATACAAAAATATTTACCGATAATATTTTTAAAGCTGTAGCAGATTCGCTGCGCATATTAATAGAAAAAGCCATTTATGCGGAACCACTCAATAACTTTCTTGAAAAACTTGAACAGGAGTATCCGGAAAAGTGTAAAACGTTAAAGCAGGTAAAAACTTACCTGGATGAATTGGAAACCTCTTTTACAGAAATTATCATCGAACTTGATTTTATACCAGATAATGAAGATGATATCTGGTCGCAAAAAGTTTTAACACATATCACTAAAATTAAAAATGAATTAGACTCGATGGTTCCCTGGTTATTGTTACCTGTTGTACCTCCTAAATTTGAACAGCTGATTGCTGAGTTAACGCAAATACCTACCATTAGGGAGCTGGCAAAAATGGAACAAAATTTATTGCAAAAAATATTTATGGCTGCTTCTCCTGATAATACAGAAGAAGAAGTTGAATGGCTCACAAGATTAAGAATTTTTATTACAGAGGCAGGCCGAAAAGGAAAGGGAATTTTATTAACCCTTGAACAACTGGCCTTAAAATGTGCCGCACTGTCTATAATTGAATATGATTTTTTATATGACAGATCTCAACATTTGTTAACAATTGGATATAATGTTGAGGAGCACCGACGAGACAATAGCTATTACGATTTACTTGCATCAGAAGCAAGGCTAACTACCTTTCTTGCAATAGCCCAGGGGAAATTGCCTCAGGAAAGTTGGTTCTCGTTGGGCAGGCAATTGACCAATTTGGGTACTATTCCCATCCTTTTATCGTGGAGCGGCAGCATGTTCGAATACTTAATGCCCTTATTGGTAATGCCTACATATGATAATACCTTGCTAGATCAAACTTATAAGGCTGTTATACAAAAGCAAATTGATTATGGCAAAAAAAGAGGTGTACCCTGGGGCATTTCAGAATCTGGTTTCAATATGGTAGATGCGCATCTTAACTATCAATATCGGGCATTCGGTGTTCCTGGCCTTGGCTTTAAACGTGGGCTGTCAGAAGATCTCGTGATTTCACCTTATTCAACTGTTATGTCGTTAATGGTAACGCCACAGGATGCATATGATAATTTACAGGTTTTAAAAGAAGCTGGCTTTGAAGGAAGATATGGTTTTTATGAAGCCATTGATTACACCACCTCCCGTTTAATAAGAAAGCAAAAAAAATCAGTTATAAAATCGTTCATGGCACATCACCAGGGAATGAGTTTTTTGTCCATTGCCTACCTGTTGTTTGATAAACCAATGCAGCAAAGATTTGAATATGATGTACAAGTAAAAGCTACCTTACTTTTATTGCAGGAAAGAGTGCCAAGAATTTCTACGTTTTATTCACCTAGTGTACACGCAGGCGACATAAGTCTTAACCCAACTTCAGATACTTCAATGCGGGTTATCAATACGCCACACACAGCTATACCGGAAGTACAATTATTATCGAATGGAAGGTACAATGTGATGGTAACAAATGCCGGAGGTGGATACAGCCGTTGGAAAAATATTGCGCTTACCCGCTGGCGGGAGGATTGCACCAGCGATAACTGGGGAACTTTTTGTTATATCCGCGACCTTGATACAGCTGCCTATTGGTCAACTGCTTTTCAGCCATCTTTGCAGGAAGGTGCTCACTATGAAGCTGTATTTTCTCAGGGTCGTGCAGAATTTAGAAGGCAGGATTTTTCGTTGGAAACACATACAGAAATTGTTGTTTCGCCAGAGGATGATATTGAATTAAGAAGAATACATATTACAAATCGATCCCGAAAAAAAAGGATTATTGAAATAACCAGTTATGCGGAAGTCGTGTTGGCTACTGCCAGCTCAGACGAGGCGCATCCAGCATTCAGTAACCTGTTTGTGCAAACAGAAATTTTACAGCAAAGGCAAGCCATTGTGTGTACCAGAAGACCGAGATCATTGGATGAGCAGCCACCATGGATGTTTCATTTAATGAAAGTACATGAGGCTGTAGTTGAAAACATTACTTATGAAACTGACAGGGACCAGTTTATTGGCAGAGGTAATACCATCAATGCACCAAAGGCCATGCAACAAAAAGATACCTTGAGTGGGAGCAGTGGCTCCGTGCTGGATCCTGTTATTTCTATTCAATATCGAATCGTTATTGAACCACAGGAAACTGCAATTGTTGATATGATTTTTGGAGTGGCAGAGACCAAAGAGGGCTGTAATGTGCTGATAGAAAAATACCAGGACAGGCATCTTACCAACAGAGTACTAGAGTTGGTATGGACTCATAGTCAGGTGATTCTTCGGCAGATAAATGCCTCAGAGGCAGATGCACAATTGTATAGCCGCCTGGCAGGTTCTATCATTTTTTCAAATTCTTCTTTAAGAACTAATCCTGCAACCATCATTAAAAATCAACGAGGACAATCTGGTTTATGGGGGTATTCCATATCGGGAGATATACCAATTGTATTGTTGCAAATTGAAGATGCTGCTAATATTGAATTGGTAAAACAATTGGTACAGGCACATACTTACTGGCGGTTAAAAGGGCTAATGGTTGATTTAGTGATATGGAACGAAGACCATGGAGGATATCGTCAGGTGTTACACAATGAAATACAAAGCCTGGTGGCTCCGGGCATTTCAAGCGATATGAAGGAGCACCCGGGAGGGATTTTTATCAGAGCCGCTGACCAAATTTCCAACGAAGACAGAATACTATTTCAAACAGTGGCACATATTGTTATATCAGATACATTGGGTACTTTGGAGGAGCAAATGAATAGGCGAAATAAATTAAAATCGGCTATACCTTATTTTAGTCCAACCAAATTTCATTCATCTGTAATTACTACTGTGCCACCCCAAAATAACCTGCAGTTTTTTAATGGTACCGGTGGTTTTTCTGATGATGGTAAAGAGTATGTAATTACGACTACGCCTGCACGCATTACGCCAGCTCCCTGGGTAAACATACTGGCAAATCCAAATTTTGGTTGCGTTATTTCAGAAAGTGGACAATCGTATACCTGGACAGAAAATGCGCATGAGTTAAGGCTTACCCCATGGAACAATGATCCGATAGGTGATTTAAAAGGGGAAGCTTTTTATTTAAGAGATGAGGAAAGCGGAAAGTTTTGGTCGCCGGCACCGCTACCATGTCGTGGACAATCACCGTACATCACAAGACATGGTTTTGGATATAGCATATTTGAACATAGTGAAGATGGCATTGATTCTAACATGACGGTATATGTTGATATCAACGCACCTATTAAATTTATTGTAATAAAACTTCGCAATAATTCAAACCGGGCACGCCGGGTATCTGCAACAGGTTATGTAGAGTGGGTATTGGGTGATCTACGGGCAAAATCATTAATGCATACCATTACCCAGGTAGAAGTACAAAGCGGGGCTATTTTAGCCAGCAATGCTTATAATACAGAGTTTGGTACAAGGGTAGCATTTTTTGATGTGGATGATATTAATAAAACACATACCACCGACCGTACTGAATTTATTGGCCGTAATGGTACCCTGCAAAATCCCGAGGCGATGAACAGGGCAAAGCTATCAGGTAAAACAGGTGCAGCCCTTGATCCTTGTGCAGCTATTCAGGTAGTGATTGATCTGGCTGAAGACCAGCAAAGAGA
This sequence comes from Ferruginibacter sp., assembly GCA_025352695.1. GTDB lineage: Bacteria > Bacteroidota > Bacteroidia > Chitinophagales > Chitinophagaceae > Ferruginibacter. Next base: position 7,629 of record JANXSK010000224.1, read on the forward strand.
AATTATTTTCAGGCTGGGAGCAGGAAAAAATATGGAAGATGCTGTAAATATTATACAGACTTTTGAAGGCGGTAATGCTGCTTATACTGCATTGGATAAAGTAAAAAAATACTGGCAAAAAACATTGGGTGCCGTACAAATTGAAACACCTGATACTGCAATAAATATACTCTCCAACGGTTGGTTAAATTACCAAACGCTGGCATGTCGCATTTGGGCAAGAAGTGGTTTTTATCAATCTGGGGGTGCTTTTGGTTTTAGAGATCAGTTGCAGGATGTATTGTCATTGGTGCATACTAAACCTGATATTGTTAAAGCTCAAATTCTTTTATGCGCTTCCCGTCAGTTTAAAGAAGGAGATGTACAGCATTGGTGGCATCCGCCCATAGGTAGAGGCGTACGCACCACCTGTTCTGATGATTATTTGTGGTTACCCTTTGTTACCTCAAAATATATTACAGCTACCGGCGATGAGGCTATATTAAACGAGTCTGTAAATTTTATCGAAGGACGTTTATTAAACGAAGGGGAAGAATCTTATTTTGATCTGCCAATTAAATCAGATATGGTTGCTAGCTTGTATGAGCACTGTGTAAAAGCCATTGAGCACGGGCTTGTATTTGGTGAACACGGATTACCCCTTATGGGCTCTGGAGATTGGAATGATGGAATGGATAAAGTAGGAAACCAGGGTAAAGGGGAGAGCGTTTGGCTTGCCTTTTTTCTATACGATATTTTGATGCATTTTAAAGCAGTGGCAGCAATACAAAATGATACAGCATTTGCAAATAAATGTATAACAGAAGCAGAAAAACTTCGCCTGAATATTGAAAAAAATGCATGGGATGGCGAATGGTACAGACGTGCTTATTTTGATGATGGTGCGCCACTTGGTTCGCATGATAATCAAGAATGCAGGATAGATTCTATTGCACAAAGCTGGTCTGTTTTATCAAAAGCAGCAAGTGAAGAACGCTCTTTAAAAGCAATGCAATCGGCAGATGATTTTTTGGTACAAAAAGAAGATGGATTAATACAGTTGTTTACGCCACCATTTGATAAATCTGCAATGAACCCTGGTTATATAAAAGGGTATGTACCTGGAGTAAGAGAAAATGGCGGACAGTATACCCATGCTGCAATTTGGTTGGTAATGGCTTTTGCTGCACAAGGAAATAAACAACGTACCTGGGATTTGTTACAAATGATCAATCCTCTAAATCGCGGTAATACGGTTGAAAAGATCGGCATCTATAAAACTGAGCCCTATGTTATTGCGGCAGATGTATATGCAGAGCCTTTGCATAAAGGCCGCGGTGGCTGGACGTGGTATACCGGTTCGGCAGGGTGGATGTACCAACTGATTATTGATGGTTTTATAGGCCTTAAACGAGAAGGAACTATACTAAACTTTAAGCCTTGTATTCCAGAAGATTGGCCGTCTGTAAAAGTCACTTATCTTTATATGGATAAAGTGTATGCCATTGAACTAACACAACAAAAGATAATGAATAAGGAGGTTGTTAAACTAGTCGTAAACGGGTTGGTTCAAAATGAATTGTTTTTTGACATGGAGCCAGGAAATTTGAAAGAAGTTTTGTCTTTTAGTGATGTGCAAGTGGGAGAAAAAGAATAAATTTTATTTTAATTAACCGCAGTTGAAAAAAATATCTTAGCGGTTGTTAAATTGCCCAAAATGCCAAAGAATACCAGAGGGATCATGCATAAAAACATTCTTTACCCCAATCATATTGTTTAACAGGAGCCAGTCTTACATCCTGATATTTACTAGTTAGCTCTAAAGCCATAAGTTTTTTCCAATAAAGATCAACATCGAAAACTTCTAAAAAAATCATGGAGTTATCTATCCAATCTTTTATGTAGGCATTTTGCAAATAAAATCCTATTTGATCTGTTTTAAATAAAGACATCGCATCCGATAGAACGATTTCTTCAAAACCTACGTCACAATAAAAACGTCGTGACAGCTTATAATCTTTCGCTCCGATAAATGGCCAAATTGAGGTGGCTTTATTATTCATAGTTTTATTATTTATATAAATAATAATGATTTTTTTCGGCTTTTAAATAAGAATGCTATCAGCCTGTTATCTAAATTAAAAAGTAATAAAATGTAAATTTGTTTATGCTGCACTATATTTTACCATTGCAGTTAAAAGTGGTTTTTTTTATAACATGTTTATTATACTTTTTACATTAAGTTATAACACTTGTTGTTTCTTGAAAATGTTATAATAAATAATTATTAATCATTTAATCCCTTTCCATTTAAAATTTGCTGCATACATTTTTCAACCCTTAGCGCCCGTGTTTTAGATTGTTTTGGTGCCCAAAAATAAATATTATATGCTCTTTTCCTTCCTGGCGTCAATGCATCAAAAGCAGTTTTCAACTCAATACTTTTATTTAATTTATTTTTAAATTCTTCTGGAAATATGAGTTCAATATTTTTTATAAAATTCACTTTCAAACCGGATTTTTCCACTTCAATTGCTTCATAAATATAAGCTTTTAAGATGGGCGCTCCCTCAACTATTTCCTCAACGTTGGTATACCGAATCTGCCGTGCTGCCTGAACATTTTTCGTTTGTTGTATTAAAATACCATGGGCATCTTTTAATAAGGAACCTTTGAAAAATAAAAGCGCACAGTATTCTTTAAATACATGAATTAAAACGATATTGCAATTTTGAAATGTATAACAAGGAACACCCCACTTCAACTCTTCGGTAAGCCTACAATCAAGTATAATCATTCTTAGTTGGTTAATTTCTTCGGACCACTTTTTGGCTTTAGTAAAATAAAAATCAATTTTAGTATTCATTCTGCTTTTAATTAAAGTATTTTATAGCAAATTGTTTTGCAGGAGTATATAATTGGTTATGTTATTGTATACCGCAATTATTTTAATCACTGCACACAACGGTTTGCAGATTTATTACGGTTGTAACTTTCAATATAAATATTTTTTGCAAATGCGTTTATTGCAAACATATGATTACTAACTTTGCCTGATGTTTGTCAAGTTAGGTAAATAATAGAAATTGCAAAACTGGAACTTTTATTGTGCCGAGTACTAAAATATTTATTCTACAAGTATACAAAAACCATTTGTAAAGTCAATTATTTAGAATATTTTTTTGAAATTAATTTATACTACGAATAGCTGGAAAATTTTAAAGCTCAAATTTCCTATAAATAAAACAGGGTTTTGAAGAATCAAAACCCTGTTTGTTGTTTTTAAATAATTGGATAATTTTTATACCGCCGCTTCTGCTTTGTCTTCAAAAATAATTTGCTCATCTCTTTCTTCCATAGAAATTTTTCTAATAAAATCATCATACCCATCATCGTCATGATTACTATATGCGCCGTAAGCATCCATGCTATAACCTATCAGTCCGTCATAGGCTTCAATCAAGTAAATTATAGATGAATCTGAGGGGTCAGAATCTCCTTCAAAACGATATGTTTTAATAATGGTTAACTGATCGGGGGTATAGAATTTTCCATTGCCAATTCCAAATCCTTCTGCTGTTATCCTAAACTCGTTATCACGTTTTTTTATACGTAGTTTTTCTAACACAGCGGAAAGTGTCGTCATTTCACCGGGTGTAATACTCATAATAATTAATTTAAAAATGATTGAATTTGTAATAGATAATTAAACTAAAGTTGTACCAACTTTAGTGAATGAAAGGAGAAAATTATAAGGAGAGCGCTTCGTAATTTTTTATTTTATTGTATAATGTTTTTCTATCTACATTTAAAATGATTGCCGCTTTTGTTTTATTGTAATTAACTTCCTTTAATACTTTTATAATTGCTTCGTATTCTGCTTTGGCAGCTGTATCCTTTAAATAGATATCTTTTTTGATGCCAGTAGTAAAATTTTCTTCTTCCTGTAGCTGAACTATTTTTATGTTACCTTCTGAATATTGTGTATTAATTTCTGATGGAAGAATATTACATGCGATTGTATCACTTGTGCACAACAAAACCGATCTTCTGATTACATTTCTAAATTCCCTTAAATTGCCCGGCCAGGCATAATTTATAAATAAATCCATCACATCTTCGTTAAAGCCTTTAATTTCTTTTTTAAGTTCTATACAAGTATTTTTTAAAAAGAAATGTGCAAAAATGGGAATATCTTTTTTTCTTTCACGCAATGGTGATAGCTGGATAGAGAATTCGTTAAAACGATGGTATAAATCTTCCCTGAATTTTCCTTTACGATACGCATCCTGTAAATTTTCGTTGGAGGCTACAATTATTCTTATATCCAGCGACATTTCTTTTGTGCTCCCAATTCTTTTAAATTTTCTTTCTTGTATTACCCTTAATAACAAGGCCTGAATTTCGTAAGATAAATTAGCCACTTCATCTAGAAACAATGTGCCGGAGTTTGCCATTTCAAAATGACCTTCCTTATCAACCAATGCACCGGTAAAAGCGCCTTTAACATGTCCAAATAATTCACTGCCAGCTAACTCTTTTGATAATGTGCCACAATCCATTGCTATAAATGGTTTATTTTTTCTGGGGCTTAAAGCATGAATTTTTTTTGCAATAAATTCTTTTCCTGTTCCGCTTTCGCCATAAAGAATAACACTGTAATCTGTTGAAGCTACGATTTCTACCTGCTTGTATAATTCTTTAGTACTATTTGCCTGCCCCACAAGAAAAGTAGCATTATCTGTTACTACTTGTGTTCTTAATAAAGGTTGATTCAATGTAAATTGTGATGGAATAGGACGGTTGATAGCATTCTGTAAAACACTTAAAACTTCGTCTGGTATCAAGGGTTTTGTTATATAATCATAAGCGCCCAATTGTATAACTTCCACGGCCATTTTTATATCTGAATAACCTGTTATGATTATAAAAATTATTTGAGGATAATGCGATTTAATATCTATTAAAACTTCTTTTCCATTTTTATCACCAAGTCTAAAATCGCATACAACAATATCAAAATTGGCTGTTTTAAATTTTGATATACCCTCATTGCCTGAATAAGCAACTTCAACCTCATAATTATTACGAATTAAAAATCGGCTTAACAGTGAACACATATCCAAATCATCATCTATAATTAAAACTTTTTTCTTCATATAGTTATAGGTTTGCTAAAAATAAATGTTATTAGAATAATGAAAATATCCTGCCAGGTTTTTACTTGTGAGGTTAATAGTAATAACATTAAGGGTGGGGAAAAAAATCAACAGTTTGTAGATATTTTGTTTTTCTTTTTGATGTATAATAATTTAATTAGTTTCTGATACCTGATTTTTTACTGGCAGTAAAATTGTCCTTTAATAAATAGATTAAAATATACACATTTTGAATAATCAAATATCCCAAAATATTGCAGCGCTTATTATTGATGATGAAATAGATATATGTTACTTACTCGGAAGTTTGTTAAATAAAAGGCAGGTCAAAACTGAATATGTAAACACGTTAAAAGATGCTGCTAATGTACTTAAAGTAAATAATCCGGAAATAATTTTTTTAGATAACCATCTACCTGATGGAATGGGGATAAATTTTGTCGGGTATATAAAAAAGTTTTATCCCTTAACAAAAATTGTGATGATTACTGCTTTTGATACGGTGTCTGATAAACAAAAAGCTTTTAAAGAAGGCGTAGATTATTTTATCGGAAAACCATTTTCAAAAGAAAAAGTTAATGCTGTTATGGAAAATTTAGGGCATTAAAATTCTATAATTAACAATTTGATTATTTTCTATTATTCCTATTTATTAGATACAATATCAATGCAATAACTAGCACGACAATTAATATTCCACTCCACATACCTGCTTTAAATATTTCACCAATGACTTTACAGCCGTCTAAAAAAATAGTGGCAAGTAAAATAAAAAAGAGCTGTGTTAAATAAATATATTTTTTCATTTTATTTAAATTATTTGTTATTAAATAATTGCAATTTAGTTAATTAAAATTTTTATAAAAGAATGTGCTATTTTTTTTATTTAAATAAAAATAGAATAATTAAAATTTTAATTCTGATAGGTCTAAATAGTATTATTTACTAAATACTATTTTATAGTCACTAACATTAAAGCAGTTTTAAATTTTTTAATTTAATAATATCTTTTATTGTGTAAACATTTGTGAAAAATTTACTCAATTGTAGAAAACTGTACACAGGCTATATTATGTAACTTAAAGATAAGCATCATATTAAGAATGTGGTTAAAAATAAAATGGTAGTCTTACCTTATTTTTTAAAATTTTAACAAAAAAGTACATTGTTTGGCAGCATTTTAGAGATTATTTAATTATAATTATTATTGTTTTAATCATTCTAAAATCAATTTTTATGTCAAAAGGAAAATTAGTAACAAGTGTTTTAGCTGGAGCAGCTGCAGGTGCTATTTTAGGTGTTTTGCTGGCACCTGGTAAAGGGTCTGAAACAAGAAAAAAAATAGCAAAAAAGGGTAATGATCTTAAAGGATCAGTAAAAGATGGATTTGATAAATTAAGTGACACTATTACTGATAAGTATTACAGTATTAATGGTGATGCTAAAGAGTTAATTGAAAAAGGAAAAGAGAAAGGTGCCGAATTTCAAGAAACATATAAAAATGAAAAAGCGTTCTAATTTGAATAACGAAAATGGTCTGGTAAAACAGTTAAAATATTATTGCATTCTTTTATAAATATTTTGGCGTGTATTGATTTGGTTTTATCAGGTCATTTTTATCAATAATTTACCTTTTTTAAAAATAAAACTTCCTATTATGAATGATTACAATTATGCCAAAGAAATTTTAAAAGAATATGATCAATCTAATTCACAGGATAATTATAAAAGAATATTCATTTCAGGCTATGAAATGCAAGACGATTTTATAGTTGTAACGAAAGTGGAAAATTGTATTACTCAAGGTAATGTACCAGAATTTGTAGACAGCATAATAATTTTAAATAACCAAAAGTAGCAAAAACAGATATGAATAAAAATGTAATAATTTTAGTGCAGTACACTTACAATATTAATGCTATTTTCCTTTGAAGATTACCAAATAATCTGGATTATTTATCCGGATTATTTTTTGTGATTTATTTTCTAATCAAAGTTTTCTTTACTCCTTCAAAAATACTTTTCCACAGTAAATTAAAAAATGATTTTTGAATATCCCTTTTGTAATCAAAGTTACTAATATAGGTATTGCTATTTGAAGGGTTGTCATTTTTTATTACTTTATTTGCCAGCAAACTTATAAATACTTTTTTCTTTAAAGTATCCTCACTCATTTTTAGAACCTTTACTTTTAGATTATTGTATAAAAATTCTATCCTCCCATTTGTTTTATAATTGGTACATTTTAAATTAAATGTAAGTTTATTAATCTTTCCTTTACTTACGGAAGCCATTGCCAATGGTTCTAAAATTTTGTTTAAAGCACTTGCATCCATTGGTTCCAGTTTTCCTACTACCGTAAAAGTTGTATCTTTTGAGTTAAGTGGTAATTGCCATTCGGTTTTAAGTGTTGAAATACCTAAAAATTGTGTAGTGGCTTTTAAACTCAGTATATTATTTTCTTTTATTTTACTTGGAATATTGGTTACATTGAATATTTGTGCATTAATTTTTGTAAAATTTACAATGCCTGTTAATACCGTCTTTTTGGCCTTTTCTTTATAGGATACATCACCATTAAATATTGCAATTTTTTCAATATAAAAAGGCAATACAAGATTTAATAGTGATTGATGTGGATATTGTACAATAATTATGGAACTGTCAACAGGCAATGTACGATCATTGAATATTTTTATAACCGGTTGCAAGGAGGCTAGTTTTATATCTAATATATTTTCATTGATTAGTTTTTTAAAATTTACTACTTTTAAGTTAATATTGCTAAAAAGCATATCAAATCTGTCTGTTTGTACTTTACTTCTTTTAAAAAATATTGTCTCTGAAAGTAGAGGCTTTACTGATAGCTGCTTAATATTAATGTTGCCTTCTTTATTATTTAGCTTTATTCCTGAAAAATTTAATAGATACATTTTTTCCTTTGAATAAAATGAAAATCCACTTGCCATTAATTCCCAATTTGCATTATTTATTAAATTATTTATTGTGCTGCCATCAGAAAGATGTTCCACTTTTGATGCTGAAAAAGTAACATTGTTTATAATTAAAGGAGCTGAGTTGGGATTAGCTGCATCAAGTACAATAACTTTTGTGTGGCCTAATTTTACACTGCCAATATGTACTTCATCAATTAACTCGGCACTCATTTCAATTGCCTCATTTCCAGATCTGTTTTTTTTCTTTTTTTTGTAAAGAGTTATAAGGCCACCATCACATATTACCGGGCCCGCTTTTAGTTGCCGGTACTTTATAAACGCATCTGTATTTAGTTCAGTTACTTTTATATTTTTTAAATCAATTAATGGAGTAGAATTTCCTTTTCTATATTGTTGAATGGTACCTATTTGTAAAAGCTTTTGTGGCGCATCATACAAAAGGTTTGTTATATTTATTCGCTTTGCATTTTTGTTTTCCGGAAGTTGTATGTTTTCTACTGTAGCTTTTACATCTTTAATAAAGTAACTGATTATATGCTGATAATTACGGGTGCTATCAATTAAAAAATTGGTAAGTGAAATATTAATATTTTCTATCGTAGTTAAAGGCGTACCTTTTTTATCAGTAATTAAAACAGTGCCATTTAATAATAGTATTGTATCGGCATAGATACCTTTAAACCGGCCCGTTAATTTTTGATACAAGGCAAGTGTATCCTCATAAGTATATGGTTTGGGTTTATCTAACCCGGTATTTATTATTTGTATTACGGGATTAATAAGTTTAATACTTTTGGCAGTAACAATTTTTTTTTGCAGAATTGCTGCTATGTCAATTCCTCTCGCAGTTACTTGTTTAATTGAAATATTAAATAAAGCATTGGGTAAACTGTCATTATGTTTCAGCATCGATTTTTGCATGCTGTCAGATTGTAACCTTACCATATAGAAAGAAGCGTTACCATTTGCTTCATCAATAATTGAACTATCATACTGAAGGTAATAAAGGCTATCAGTTTTTTTTTGAATCGCACTTTGTATAGAAGCTTTAAAGATTTCCTTTTTATTTTTTTGCCATAAAACATAACCTGCAATTGCACCAACAATGAGGATGGCAATTATATATCTAAAGAGTACTTTCATCTTTGTTGCTGATTTTTTAAATTAAATAGTAGTTACGTTTACTAACGGTTGCGTGAGGGATAGTAGCGGAAATCCTTTTTTTGAGGTACGAAAAAAAAGATTGCAGCGGATAGCCCGCCCCCCTTGAGCAGCAAGAGGACACGTTATAATATTTTTATTCTTTGTATGCATAGATATTTAAAAAGGATATCCAATGGCAATATTAAAAACCAGGTTATCACTTCGCCATTTACTGTTCCCCAAATCAATTTTATCTATTACCCAACGTTGCCCATTGGGTAAATAAGGTTTTCGAAATGGTATACCAAGGTCGAACCTTAATAATAGTAAACTTATATCAATGCGTATACCAACACCTGTTGCTACCGCAAGTTCTTTCAAAAAATCCTTTTTAAGCTGCCCTGCTTTACCAAATAAAACAGTATCCTTCGTCCACACATTTCCAATATCTGCAAAAACCGTCCCACTAAATCTACCAAACAAAGGCATGCGTATTTCTGAATTTACCAATAATTTATAATCACCGCCAATGGTTTGAAAATAAACCTGGTCTTTGGCAGTAGGTAGGTAACTGCCGGGCCCAAGTGAACGAACTGCAAACGCTCTGATAGAACTTGCGCCACCTACAACATATTGTTTTGAAAAAGGGAGAAAGGCTGAATTGTTATAAGGAAATCCAATGCCTATCTGAAACCTGTTTGCCCATTGTAGTTTATTGTGGTACCTTTTAGTATAGCGAAGATCAATATCGCCTTTTACAAATTGTGCAAAGGGGGTACCAAAAATATATTTTGAACGTGGTTCTTTAGCACCAGAAATTAAACCTATTGTATTGCCTGCAGCTTCCAGGTTTGCAGTAAAATACAATTGGCTTTTTGCCATCGGATTTAATGTATTGTAAGTATAGGTGTAATAAGATCCTATGATGGTTTCGTTATACACATTGGATAAAAGAGCGGGGTTTACAGCTGCTGCTGCATAAAAACTATCTGTAACATTTGCAGCATTTAAATAAGTAAATGAAATGGGTGCCAATATATGTTGCTTATTGGCGTTTTCACGCCACTGAAATTCGTAATTAAAACGAAATATATTTTTTGTATAAAAACTTTTTTTTATAAAAAATTCATACCCTAATAAAAACTGTGTTCGGGAAGGATATAAATTATTTTCCTTTACCTTAAAGAATGGAATTAAATACCTTGGGAAGTTAAGCGTAACTTCTGTTCCAAAGCGGTAATTGTTATTTTGTTTCAGCGAATCATTAGAAGAGATTTCAAAACCTCCATATACTTTAAAGGCCAACTGTTCGGACTGGTGAAAGACATTCCTATTTTTCCAATTAAGGCTTAGTTTGCTACCAATGTATCTATTTTCTTTGGTGAATGCATCTATTTGTGCCTGTAGTGATTTCTTTTTTGCCGGAGTTAAATAATAGAAAACATTTAACCGGTATGGGTTTACAGTATCTTTTACCGCCTCGTACCTGTTTTTAGAAAATTTAAAAGCGCCCAAGTTAATCAACCTGTTGAGCGTTGTATTCTGATCAATACTGCTATATAAATTTTCTGGCCTGTAAGTAATGGTTCGTTTAAACAATTCAGGTTTAAAACTACGAACAGTATCCCTTATCAGCAGTCCATCTATATTTATTGTACCCTTGGTACTGGTATCGGGTGCCGGTTTTAGCAAGGTGTAATTTGGAAAAACAGTAATGCGATTTATGGAGTATGCATGCCTTGCAAATTCGGGTGTGGTGGTTTTTATATTAAAGAAAAGGTCAACCTGATAATTGCCTATGGTACTGTCAGCATAAGCCATTATGTAATCAGGATTAAAAAAATAATAGCCTTTTGTTTTTAACTTTATATCCAGCCTTTCTCTTTCTGCTTCAATATCGCTTAACCGGTAAGCCATGCCGGACTTTAAAAGACTTTTACGTTTTCTTTTTATATCCAGTTCCATTACTAAAGCAGTGCTATCATTTACCCAGCTAATATTTCGGATGGTATGCTGTGGGAAAATATTGGCGCTGTAAACAGCTTTTGTAAAATAACCGTTGTTGCTAGTATCACCGGTAACTGTTGAATGAAAGTACCCGATATTGTCCAAATAAGCATTCATGTTTTCGGCCGTAATTTTTGTATTTACCCTGCTGCTCAATATTGGAGGCTCACCAAGTTTATCTCTTAAAAAAGCTTTAAAACCTTTTGGTCTTTTTGGCTCACCGATAACGTACCACCACCATACTTTATATGGTTGGCCTAAAATAAATTTATTGGGTTTGGGTCTTGCTGCTAACTGCAATTGTTTTCGCAACGATTTTTCAGAAGCCTTTACATCCTTTTTTTTTTGCACCTTAACAGTAGAGCCCCGGTATAACTTTTCACCGGCAGGCAAATACTTGCCTACCTTACAACTTGTGGCAAACAACAAAAAAAACACTGTATAAAAAGTAGTTTGCTTCATGCTTATCTAGAATTCTTTTTATTCTTTTTCTCAAACAATTCACTGAACTTATCGTAATCCATCGTTAAAACAAATGCCACTCCTGTCTCCATAATATATCCATCCAGTATCACTTCAAACTGTGTTTTTTTATAAGCCCGTAGCAAGTATTTTCCATCCTGTGTAAGTTTATAATTAAGTGTAACATCCGGTAAAAACCCACTTCCTTTTTGCCGTGCAGCTTTAGCACTTGCATCCTGCCCCTCTATGCCAAAATTTTTACCAACGCTGATGCTTAGCCGATCATTTACAAAACTTTTTGATACAGCAATATTCAAATCTGTTTTTTGCTGTGCGTCGCCGCTGCTGTAATCCTTATAACTATCAAGATTAAGATCTACATCTAAACCTTTAAAAAGATCAGCTGCTATATTGTCTAATGCAGAAGATAAAAATTTACTTACACTTTGCCGGGCAAGGTCGTTAAAACCACCGCCATCACCTGAGCCACTGGTTTTAAAAAAGTCAGTACTTTGTTCACCCACAAAACGATTGAATAGTAGTAAAGAAAATACTTGCTTGTTTGTAGCTGCAACATCCCCTCGAATCTGTGTTAATTTATTTTCAATAGTGGTACGCAGTTCGCTGCTTAACTGTATATTTTCATCTGGCATTTCAATATCAAAACTTATTTCAGGTTTTAGCATGGAGCCTTTTAAGGTTAATAAAACCCTGAAAGGAATTTCCTGTTTAAACGTGTTGGCTATTTTGGGATCTATGGTGCCTACTTCATTTCCCAACAAATCTTTAGCAGATGTTTTTGCAATATATTCGGCCGTAATATTTATTTGTGCATCAGTAGGCGCACCACTAAAAATGATGTTGCTGCCGGGTAATAAATTAAATTTCTTTTTAAGAAACTGGTAATTTAAAATATAATATCCACTGTTTAATGCATAGTTGCCAGCCAATATAATATTGCCACCCGGGTCAACACCTGCATTTAATTGTGCATCGCCCTGTATCTTTAATTCATCCCCGCTACTGGGGTCTATTATAATGGTGAGTGCTGCTTTTTTACTTATATCTATGTTGAGGTTATAATTAAGGAACTGGGCAAATGCAGGTTTAACTTCTGTAGCAGGGCGAAATTTAATTTTCTCTGGTAATGCAAAAGTATCCCTATCGATAAAGCGTACTACAGATTTTGCAGCATCTTTATTTACATTGCTTTCGGGCAACACTATGGTTACATCGCTTTTATCATTGAGGGATATATTGCCCTCAATAGCAGGTGTGGAGGTATTACCTGTAATAGAAATATCTGCATCTATAGCCGCAAACCCATACACCTGGTTGGCAAAGGCTTTTGCAACATTTACCAGCGTAAAATTCTGGGCTTTTATGCCGAGATTAAGGTCATACTCAGTAATTGATTTAGAAGTAATATCCCCATCAACTACCATCGTGTAATTAAGGGAATCTTTCACCGTAAAATTGCTAAATGAAATGGTCGGGTAATTAAATGAAATTTTTTGATTGTTGAGGGCATAGGAGGTACCTAGTTTTGCAATACTAAACTTTGTTGTATCAAAGTTTAGTGCACCATTCCAATGTGGCTCTATAAATTTTCCATTCAGCACTACGTTACCATTTATGCTGCCCGAAGACCTCACAAGATTGCCCTGTGAAAATGCCTGTAGTGTAGTCATGTTTAAATTAGTTAAGTTAACAGCTGCAGTAAATTGCCGGGCATCATCATTCAAATAATAGTTGCCTTTTACATCCACATTATTACCATTGCCAGTTAAATCCATTGTAGCCGTAATGGTATTTTCATTCACTTTTTCTGTAAATAATTTAATAGTACCTACCGACTGTTGCATAAACTGTAAACTATCTACCTCTATGTTACCAGTAAAGGCAGGCAATTTTTTATCAAATTCGCTGATAGAAAATTTACCATCAATAATACCTGATGCAAGTAAAGTATCACTATTGATCATTGAAGAAATATCTTTTATTTTAAAGTTATCAATCGTTACATCAATAGGACTGTTTAAGATATATTGCCTGCTTGTTGCCGCTATACTGCTGCTATCATTTTTTAATAAAAAGTTATGTACTAAAATACCTTTGGGCGAATAGATTATTTTATTACCAGTTGCAACAGCCCATTTTTTATAGTCAAGCAATAAAGTATCTTTTAATGAAAAAGTGTAACCACTATCTTTCCGATTTATATCTGCACCAATTGCAAACCGATCATTATTTTTTTGATCCTTTGTAGCAGCCGTAATACTTAAGCTATCCCCGGCTATTGTGGTATTAACAGCTGTTTTATATAAAACATTGCTTCCAAAATGCAGTGTATCAAAATTTACAGTTCCCGACAGCTGGTTGTTAAGAGAAGCAACATTAATTATTCCGTTTCCCAGCCTGCTTGTTTGATAAACCAAATAAGGAATGCTGGCTTTTAATTGTAAGGCACTGTCTTTTTCGTTGGAAGAAAAACTTCCTTTAAAAGAAATATTATCATAATCAAACCCATCAACAAAATCTGTTACGATTGGATTTTTTTTGATTACTCCTTCAAAACTTATTTGCTGCGGAGCAATATTCCCAATCACCGTATCAGTTATGTTATAGTATCTGTCAACATATTGCAACAACGATGGTAATATGTTATTGTATTGAAATTTTCCTTGTGCAGCAATATCTGCCAGCGGAGAAATTAAACTCATATCATTGATGCCATTGGTTGTTGTTGTTTTGGCAACAATGCTATCCAAAGCGTACAGCTTATTTTTAATATTTATTTTCAATGAGTCTATTCTGGCATATAGATTCATTTTTTCAGGGTCAAAATCTGTAGCTTTTATATACGCATTAAAGGAGGCATTCAATGTGTCTTTATAAAAATTAAGTGTTTTCAGTTGTACCGTATCAATCCTTACACTTGTTTCAATAGATGGATATTTACCCGAAACATTTGCAGTAGCAGTATAGTTTAATTGAATGTTAGGATCATCAACACTTCCATCGCTTACAATATTACCATTCTTTAAATTGGCATTGAGCACAATATTTTTATAGTTGTATTTGTTATAACCAACACTTTCTATTTTACCTTTTATAACAGCAACCATTGTTTTGTAATTGAAGCTCTTTCCTTTTGCAGAACCTGAAAAACTGAGGTTGCCAATTACCGTATCCCGCTTTATTAATTTACCCACTGCAAAATCCTTTGTGGTAAATGCAAGATCATAAGTAGCCGTTTCCTGGTTTTTAAACTGGTGTACAAATCCTTTTATCTGAACAACACCATAACTTCCACGCAATGTAAGATCAGGTTGTATATTATTCAAATCGCCTTTTGCTGATCCGGTTAACATCATTATTTCAGGTAAATTAATAGTCTCAGGTATTGTGCCAGGAGGAACCAATGCTTTTATAAAACTTTTTTCAATCCTGCTATCGGTAATGTTTATATCATATTGTAAAGCTTTGGGTCTATCAATATTCCTTATTTCTCCTTTGCCAGATAAACGAAAACTGCTACTGTTAATATTTATATCAGCAACACTATTTTTTAAGTTGCCTTTAATATGTGTACCAAAATTAATAACCGCCGGCAGCTGATTTAGTAATTCATTGTTGACCGTTATAAACTTTAACAGGTCTGCTTTTGGTAGGCTGCTATTAAAAACGGTTATGTCGTAAGAAAGCTTGTTGGTATCAGTAACATTGTACAAAACTGCTTTTGCATTAATAGCAGTTGCATTAAAGCCAGCCAGTTGCAGCGATGGAATATTTAGTTGCTTTAGCGTACCATTAATATCTGTAGACAGCCGTATAATATTATTCTTAAATCTTTGTTCCGGCATATATTTTTTTACAGAAGGCATCAGCATGTACAGATCGTTTACAGCTATTACCGTATTTTTAAGTTGCACCTTTACTTTAGTGTTTTCAGGAGCGACCGTAATTTTTTTAACATCATCATAATTTAAAACCAATGTATTTTGTATAAGGCTTTGTGGTGTTTTAAGGTACAATTCCATAGCTTCAATTCCTTTATTGCTGTAGCGTATATTGGCATGAGTAGTGTCTATGGAAAAGCCACTTGTGTCTTTAAAAGCCATTTGATTAATATTGGCAAAAATACTATCAGCCGAATAAAATATGCGGCCTGTATGAACATTTAATTTTTTTAAACCAATATGAGCGAAATCAAATCCTTCTTTTGGTGTAGCACTATTATCATTATAAATAAAGCTATCATTATTTAAGTGCACTTGATTAATAGCAATATTCCAGTTAGATGTTGTTGTTAATGAATCTGTATGTGGTGTAGAAATAATTTTGGGTTTAGTAAATTGTATAGAAGAGTTATCTAACAAAATACTTCCCAGTAAAGCTTTTTCGCCTGCAAGGTCAAGGTCAATTTTGCTGATGCTGAATTGTTGAATTTTATTGGCAAAATACATCCCGTTAATTCTGTTTTGGTACGAAATATTTATATGGCTGAAATCAATTTTACCGGCTTTTAAAAATAAGGCAATAGCAGTAGTATCAACAGCCGGCTTTTTTACTGCATCTTTTAAAGTAAGCAAAAAAAAATTAATGCCCGAAGCATTAAAATCATTGATGCCAAATTGCATCTTGTCTGGCTGAAATTGGTAAAGGTTTACTTCGACGTTTTTTATGTTTGTTGTAAATTCATTGCCGCCATATTTATCTGTAAATTTTAAATGAATATCGTTTAACAACAGCTTTTTTAAAGTGATATTTAAAGCAGTTGTATCAATAGTAGTGGGTGCAGTTGTAGGTACGTTTGTAAATGCATTCATTATAAACTGGTAGTTAAAAGCAGTATCATTTTCAGACCTTGAAATATTGACGTACATGTTTTTGAATGCGGCCTTTCGGATATAAATTTCTCCACTAATTAACTTCAGCATATTGATATCAACTGTCACCTGTTCACCATAAATCAACGTATCTTTTTGTTGGTCTTCAAGATAAACACCATTTAATTCTATCCATTTGGGAAGGCTATAATTTATGGATCCAATAACAACTTTTGTATTAAGTTTTTGCTGTAAAAAAGATTGAACTTTGTTTTTTATAAAAATTTTACCATAACGTGTATTAATAAAAATAAGCGCAGTAATAATAATGACCAATACCATACTAATTAAGTATAAAATTATTTTCCCCGTTTTTTTTAAAAATCGCTTTGTTGTCATTCTGCTTACTCCAGTTTCTGATAATATTTTACAAAAAGTATTAGGTAATTATAAAATAATTTTTATTTATTAATAGTTATTAAAATATTGTGCCCGATTTTTTTGAGTTGCCTTTTTACAATACAAATTCAATAGTTTATAGTTAAAGTGTACTTATTCTAAAAAATGTAGAAAAAATACCACAACGTAGCGGGTGCTTATTAAAATGATGCTTACCTACGCTGATTCTCTTATATTGTGCTTATAAAAATTGATTATGAAAATGTATACCGTAAAATTATTGGTTTTTTATTTATGTATGCTCTCTGCATTTTTGGGTATGGCACAAAAAAAGGGGGCAGTTAATGTTGCGTTGAAAAATCAGGCCATAGCAGATATTCAAAGTAAGTACGAAGCGTACCGTAAAATTGCCCTTGATATCTGGGGCTTTGCAGAAGTAGGGTATAAAGAAGAAAAGAGTTCTGCCTTATTGCAACAAACGTTAACCGACAATGGTTTTACGGTAGAAAAAGGAGTTGCAGGTCTTCCCACAGCTTTTATTGCCACTTACGGTAACGGGCAGCCGGTGATTGCTATACTTGCAGAATTTGATGCTTTACCTGGCTTATCTCAGGAAGCTATACCCGAAAAAAAGAGTATAGCAAACCAGTCTGGAGGACATGGTTGCGGCCACAATTTATTTGGGACTGCCTCCGCCGCTGCCGGCATAGAAATAAAAAAGCTGATAGAACAAAAAAAGTTATCCGGTACAATACGTGTTTATGGTTGCCCTGCCGAAGAAGGTGGATCGGGTAAAGTTTTTTTGGTAAGAGCAGGATTGTTTAATGAGGTGGATGTTGCCATTCACTGGCATCCCGGGGATAACAACAGCGTAACTATGAAGCCAGCTTTGGCTAACAAATCTGCTAAGTTTCGTTTTCATGGCTTGTCGGCACATGCATCCGCTTCGCCAGAAAAAGGAAGGTCTGCATTAGATGCAGTGGAAGCGATGGACAATATGGTAAATATGATGAGGGAGCATGTACCGCAAGAAACACGCATTCATTATGTAATTACCAATGGGGGCAAGGCACCCAATGTAGTACCTGATTTTGCAGAAGTATATTACTATGTGCGTCATCCGCAAAGAGAAGAGGTGGTAAAGATATTTGATCGGGTTGTTAAAGCAGCCCAGGGTGCGGCTTTAGGAACTGAAACAACGGTGGATTATGAAATTATCGGTGGTACACATGACCTGCTATTAAATCAAACACTTGCTGAGGCAATGCAGTTAAACCTTGAAAAAGTTGGCGGCGTACAACTAACTATAGCTGAAATTGAATTTGGTAAAAAATTGCAGACTACCTTGGGTTTTGCTACGCCGTCACTTGAATCTGCTGCACTTGTAAAACCACTAAAATTGGAAGGCCCATCGGGCGGAGGATCTACGGATGTGGGGGATGTTAGTTATACAGTACCCACAGTAGGTATGAGTGCTGCTACCTGGATACCGGGAACTCCTGCACATAGCTGGCAGGCAGTGGCTTGCGGTGGAACTGAAATTGGCACCAAGGGTATGATGGCCGCAGCAAAAACAATGGCTTTAACTGCGATTGATTTATTTACCACACCAGCGTTAATTGAAAAAGCAAAACAGGAGTTTATAAAGGACAAAGGAGATTACCAATACAAACCTTTATTAGGAGATATTAAACCGGCATTAAATTACCGGGATTAATTTGTTTGAAAAAATTAAAAAAGCTTCTAAAACGGAAGCTTTTTTTGTAGGTTGTATTAGTTTGTTGCCTGTACAAAATAAGTTCTTGCGTAAGTACCCGGCTCAGCATGGTCACCTTTTTTAAACCGGACATCAACAAAATTAATTCCCTTTATTTCTGTTAGGTTATAAGTAAGTTCTGCAAGGTAGGCCTCTGCTCCGCTCGACCCTGTTTGTTGTGTTAGGTAAGTGCTTTTTGGGATGGTAATAAAAATACTGTCATTGGATATTTTTTTCAAAATAAGGTGAATATCCGGATACTGGTCGTTCATTATTTGTACAATGCTCTTTGCTGTTAGGGAATCTGGCGCAATGGGACGGTTTTTGATCATTACGAGGCCTTTCTTGGGATCAATATCACTTGACCAAAAATAATGTGTGTCGCTGATAAGATTTGCTGTGGTATCTGTTTTTTTTATAAGAACGGTGGTATCTGAAGTAGTTACTTTTTTGTTAGCTTGTTTGGTATGGCAGCTTCCAAGCAGCAGGGTAAAAGGTATAAACAAAAAATATTTTTTCATACTTATATTTTAAAATTACAGATATATTAATTTAGGGCATTTTTAAAAAAGAACTATATAAAGTTTCAGCTGTAAAATTAAGATACCTGTACAATTTTAATATAATAAATTTCATTGGGCTTGCTGATTAAAAATAGTAATACCAAATGCCACCCTGTTGTGATTTGCTTTCAAACTTTTTACTAACTTAGTTCTTACACAACTTTTATTGAGTCGTTGTCAGAAAAGACTCGTTGTGATTTGCTTTCAAACTTTTTACTAACTTAGTTCTTACACAACATTGTATTTGAGGATAACGTACCGCTACCTGTTGTGATTTGCTTTCAAACTTTTTACTAACTTAGTTCTTACACAACGATTATCTGCAATTAATGGGCAGTGATGACGTTGTGATTTGCTTTCAAACTTTTTAC
>JANXSK010000226.1 GCA_025352695.1 Ferruginibacter sp.
AGTAAGTACTTGAGTGAATATCGGCTGTCCGAGATAAGTAGTAGTTTTGTCCATATCAACATTGTTTGTGTGATAACTACAAAGTTGATAAAGGGTGGCCATAAAACCTCCCTTATTTTAAATTATTTCGGACAATACTAATTTTAAATACAAAAAATCCCTGCAAATGTTGCAGAAATTTTTTGTGTCTGAATTTTAATGATTGTTATTGTTGAAAAGTAGAGAGTAATTAATACCCCCAACTTTTCATAATTTTATGATCCTCTTTTATAGATTCAAGTGGTGTTTTATCCTGATAAGATTCCTGCTCAACAATAAACTCGGTTGTTCCTCCTGATTTTTTAAAGAGGTCAACAATTTCTTTTACCGGCAAAATACCTTTGCCCAAAACCGTACTTTCATATTCACTGTCCATCTCCCCTTTCGTCTTTGATTTGATCTCATCTTTAACATGCATACTTTCAAATCTGCCCGGATGTTTTTTAAGTATTTCAAGCGCTCTCCCTCCTGCACCATACATATTACCAATATCCATCTGTTGGGCTACTAAAGCAGGGTCAGTATGTTCAAGAATAATATCATATATTTTTTTATCATTTAGCGAATATTTGAATTCAAAATCATGGTTGTGATAACCAAATTTCATCCCGGATTTTTTACACAACTCCCCTGATTTATTAAACACATTTAGAAAACCAATAAGGCCATCATAGTCTTTGCGCAGGTTTTCATCCAGCCACGGACTTATTACATAACGCTGACCAACAATTGCAGCATCTTCTACCGTTTCTTTCCATGCATCAGTAAAACTATTTGCTGCTTTATCCCAATGCTTATCTAACAAAACTGTATGACCACTTGGCATTTTTATACCATGTCCATCCAATATTTTTCTAAACTCTGCGGGAGCATAACCATAAAATTTTCTGTCAACATAATTGGCATGCTCTACATTTTTAAATCCCATTGCTGCAATTTGCTTTAAAGTTCCCAAAGGATCTTTTTCCATTTCATCCCGTACGGAATACAATTGTATTCCAAGATTAACAGGTCCTAAATTATTAGTAGCAAAAATACTATTGGAGAAAAGCATTGTTCCTGCCAATGACAGCGAACCATTTACAAGAAATTTTCTTCTTGACAGTTGCATATTTTTATAGATTTTGGTGTGGAGAAATAAATATATTAGTTAATAATTATTGTTAAAAGATTTCGTAAATATATTAATTTATCTGCTGATCTTCTATGCTATTTAGCCACGCAACTTTCTGTTCGGGTATATGAGGTTTATTTAAAATAGAAGAATACAAATCTGGCCTTCTTGCTTTTTTATAACGATACCCTCCGGCATTAATTAATTTAGCTTTTTCAAAAGTGACCGTTATAACTTCATTGTCCATTGAACGACATTCTGCAATAACATCTCCAAAAGGATCTACTATCATAGAGCAACCATTCTTTAGCTGGTCATCATCCATACCAATGGCATTTGAAAAAACAGCAAACATTGCATTGTCATAAGCCCTTGCGGGCAGCCATTTCATTAACCAGGCACGGCCCTTAAGGCCATCAAATTCCAATCGTAAAGCCGTTGAATCCTTTTCTTTATTTTTCCAAAGGGCAGGATCAACAAAGCCTGCTCCAGGCCGAGGTGATGGCGTGCACATTGTTACATGTGGCATAAAAATAATATCGGCACCTAATAAATTTGTTGCCCTTACATTCTCAATAATATTATTATCATAACAAATAAGGATGCCACATTTCCAGCCGTTTATTTCAAAAATCGTATACGCATTACCCGGAGATATATCCGGATGAATGAAAGGATGTAATTTGCGGTGCTTTGCAATTAACCCGTCACCGTTAACAGCTACATAAGCTTTGTAAATTTTGCCAGCAACATCTTTTTCAAATAATCCGGCTAAAACCACGATATTATATTTTGCGGCTATTTTGATGAGGCTAAAAATACTTTCTCCACCAGGAATATATTCTGCCACATCCAGCAATTGTTCTTTTGAAAGATGCCTTGCAAATGAATAGCCAGTAATGGAACATTCGTGAAAAGCTACTGCCGTAGCACCCTGTTGAACTGCTATTTTACAAAGGCTTTCAATTATTTCTAAATTATAATTTTTTTCTCCGCTTCTATTTTCAAATTGAGCAGTAGCAATTTTAATATTATCCATATTTATAAATTAATTTTTTAAAGTTCGTTCCTTTACTTATCCTCCTTTATCTTCATTTGCTCAGGATGCCATCTAATTATTTTCTTTTCAAAATAACTATCATTACAGGCAAGACAAGGTGCGGCAGCCCTAAATCCAAAAGTTGCATCTTCTACGACCGGTGTGCCTGTTCTTACCCCATCAAAAAAATTAGTATGGTGTTGTACATGTTCATCAAAATCATTTGGCTGCTTGTAAATAATGTCAGACTTTGTTATTCTTTTTTGCTGGTCTTTACTGTACTGCTGATTATACGCTTTCAACAACTTTTCCTGCATCGCTTTAGGATAGGTTTCCAGTGCATCCCATCCTCCTATACCCGGTGCTTTGGACATAATACTGTGATGCACTTTTACTTCATTGCCACCAATATCCATTGTGCCTTCCTCACCTATAAAACGAACTAATTCTGAACCACCGGTACCACTTACAAAATTTACCTGTAAGGTTAATTGAAAAGAAGCATGTTCCGGCGTTTCAGGATACTGCATAATACCAGTCATTACATCGGGCACATTGCGGCCATCTTTCCAATAACACAATTGACCGGATGCGTAAATTGATTCAGGACCTTTTGAATTGGTTACAAAATGTGTTCCGGTTAACAAGTGGACAAATAAATCGCCGGCAACCCCTGTTCCAAACTCTTTATAATTGCGCCACCAAAAAAACTTTTTAGCATCATAAGGCACCTTAGGCATACCTGCAATATACCTTTCCCAGTCAACCGTTTCAGGCGATTCATCAGCAGGCATCGTATATTCCCATGCACCCAAAGCATCCTGCCTATCGTACACTGCATTTACCATATTTAACTTACCAATTTCGCCCGATTTATATAACTCTTTTGCCTTGGCATACACAAGTCCGCTAATTCCCTGACTTCCTATTTGCAGTATTTTATTACTTGCCTTTTGTGCTGCTATCACTTCGTGTCCCTCACTAATAAAATGTACCATAGGTTTTTCGCAATATACATGCTTCCCTTTTTGCAACGCTTCCTTGGTAATACGTGCATGCCAATGATCGCTGGTAGCAATTATCACCGCATCAACATCTTTTCTGTCTAAAATCTTTTTATAATCATTGGTTAAAAACAGATCATTGCCATACACCTCTTTTATTCTTTCTAGCCTTCCCTTATATAAATCACATGCTGCTACAAATTGAATTCCCGGAATTTTTAAAGCTGTCCGCAAGTTATTGTGCCCCATAATTCCCAACCCGATTACAGCAATATTAATTCTGTCATTTGAAGTAATTTTTTTTTGATAAAGAATAATTTGTTCTTCTACTTTTTCCTCAATAGCAAATGCAGCAAGAGAACCTGCACCAAGTGCTAATGTTGTGCCAGTTAATTGTTTAATAAAATTTCTTCTGGATGGTTGTTGATTTTTTTGTAGCATGTTTACTAATATTTATAAATAATTGATTATAGTTATAAAAAAGAGGTGATGGCAAAACATAGAAGTGAATAAAATATTTTATAAATTTAAGTAAGTTTTAAAACTTGAAGAAAAAAATAAACCACTTGGATACAATATTTTTATTGACAAACAAATAACAAAATACTTATACCGTACACCGAACAATCCCCTTCAAATACTTGTGCTATTTTTAATACATAAAGAAGAAAAACAGGCTGTAAAATATCAGCATTATTTCTATTTATTAAAGGTTGAGTTATAATTTGCAAGTAACCTATTGCAGATTTAAACAATTAGCAATAAGTATTATTCATTCTAGTATATTCCGTCAATAAGGGCCTAATAAAAAACCTTAAAAATAACAAGTTCCGTGTTTCTTTTTTGGCTTTTTATTACAGGCAAAAAAATGGTAAATAATAAATAATGAGGATTAGTACTTTAAAACTGTTTTACAATATAACATAAAGTTGCAAACGGCATACTATAAAAAAATTAAAATAGCAGACTTTAGGTAGTATACTATTAAGAAGACTGAGGCAAGTGCCTAACTTGCTTAAATAATTATTAAAATAAATTGCATGAAAGCAGTTACCAAAAAAGGATTATTTACCCTGCTCATCAATTCTTTACCAAAATTTTTACATAGATTTATAGAAATAAATAAGGCATTACGCTGCTCCATTTATATTTAAAACATTTAACGAAAACACATGAAAAGAAGAAACTTTATAAAAAATGTAGCCGCAGTTTCCGCCTTCTCAATTTTAAAACCTGCAATTGTTTTTGGCTCAAGAGCCAACTCAGCTATCAGGATAGGCATTATAGGTTGCGGCAACAGAGGGTCATCAGTCATCTCTTCTATGGTCGCTAATACCAACAGTAGTATTGTTGCCATGGCCGATATTTTTAATGACCAGTTACAAAAAGCGTTACCTGTTTTTAATAGTATAAATACAGCTAAAGGTGTTGCGGCAATACCTGCTGCCAATATTTACCAGGGATCAAAAGCATACCTGAAATTACTGGATAACAAAGACGTAGATGCCGTCCAGATTTCTACCCCGGCTTATAGCCATGTGGACTTTCTAGAAGCGGCAGTAATGGGGGGTAAACATGTATATTGCGAAAAACCCGTGGCTCCTGATGTGGCAGGATGCAGAAGAGCCATTCAACTGGGTGAAACATTAAACGGCAAACAGAGTGTGGTTATCGGTTTTCAGATTCGTCACGCAAGTGCGTATGCCGAAATGATAAATAGAATACAACGTGGTGATATTGGAGAATTAATTACTGTGCAGCTATATTATCTTTCTTCTTCAGTGCCCATCATTACACGCAATAATGTATCAGATGATGAAGTACGTATCCGCAATCATTTTTATTTTAATGCATTATCTGGTGGTATATTATTGGACCAGGGCATTCATATTTTGGACATTTGTAATTGGGTATTAAAAGGGCATCCATTAAATGCTGTGGGCAGAGGCAATACAAGGGCACGAACAGAAATCGGTGATACCTTTAGTAATTACCAGGTAGCTTATCAATATCCCAACAATGTAAATGTTAGCATACATACTACACAACTGGGCCACCAATTTGGCGATGTTTGCTGCAGGTTTATTGGAACTAACGGAATTGCTGAAGCGCATTACAGTGGCGGTGTATTTATCAACGGTGATAACAAATGGGATTCTGGCATCGCAAGAAGTGAAAGCACCGTAACGCCACAGCAAAAGGCGGCGGGTGTTTTTTTATCCTCGCTTCATGATGCAGATGCCAATAAAGAAAAAGCTTTTATCAACAGTATTGAAACGGGTAATTTTCTCAATGAAATACAATCAGGCGCAGAATCAACACTGACGGCAATATTGGGCAGAGAAGCTGCTGTCACACAAAAAACAATGACATGGGATGAAGTGTATCGCTCCAATAAAAAAATAGATCCAAAACTAAATTTAACACAATTCGATCAATAAAAATAAGCAACAGCAATATTCAATTACCCCCAATTTTGATAGAATAGATTGTCTTTTATTGTTGTAATATATAGCCTGTGCAGATAGCTATTTGAAAATTTTTATTATGAGCCGGCAGTTTTTCCATAATTTACCCAATTGGTTTTCTTCCTGAAAAACATGACGTAAGTTTATTATTTTTGAGCATTCAATTAATAAATTATTTTTTGATCATTATGAATATTAGCCCTGGTAAAATATTGATAAGTTCACCATCCTTAACCGATCCTAATTTTGAAAAAGTCGTTATTTATATAGCTGAATATAACAAAAAGGGAACTTTAGGATATGTAATCAACACCTTGTTTCCTAGGGCATTCAACGAGTTAATATTATATACACATTCTCCCCCATTGATACTGTATGATGGCGGACCTATGGAAAAAGAAAGCCTTTTTTTTCTGCATTGCAGGCCCGATTTGATAGCAGGTGGCATTCATATAATTGATTCCATTTACCTGGGTGGTGATTTTAAACAGGCAGTAAAAAACATCAATGAGCACACGATTCCTGAAAATGATATAAAATTATTTATTGGCTATTGTGGCTGGAATTATGGTCAATTAGAAGAAGAAGTAGCAGAAGGCTGTTGGTTGGTATTTAACACTACTGCAGAAATGGTTTTTAATCCTTCAACCCAAAATATCTGGAAGCAGCTTTATGATGACAATACTAATTTATGAGTTACCCTTTACTGCGCTAATATTTTAAAACATACATACAAATCTTAAATATTTGCTGGTTGCATTCTATCAGTTTATAAGATGAAGTCATTCACATTCATGAACCAAACAAACACTTTGTTTGTAATTAATTTGATTAGTAATATAACTATGACGGAATTTAGTTTTATTCTCCATTTATCAACATGCATTATTTTTAAAAAAATTACAATTAGCATTTTTATGAGACAGTTCTTCTTTTTACTTTTTTTATCCCAGCAGGTTTTTGCACAAGACAATAAACGCCCAGAGAAGGCAATACAACACACATTTGTTATTAATAATTTTAAAACAGAAGGCGGTATTGTGTTGCCAGAAGCACATATTTTTTATGGCACTTATGGTCATTTAAATGCCAAACGTGATAATGTTGTTTTACTACCTTCGCATTATATGGCCGACTACCATGGCTATGAATGGCTGATAGGACAAGGCAAAGCGCTAGATACCAATAAACTTTTTTTAGTAGCAACTGAACTTTTTGGAAACGGCCGATCTTCCTCACCAAGTAATACGCCCGAACCATACCATGGCCCACGTTTTCCGATAATGACTATAAGAGATAATGTGGAGGCAGTGCATCAACTTTTAACACAGGAATTAAAAATAACACATTTACATGCGCTGATAGGTTTTTCAATGGGCGCACAACAAGCATTTCAGTGGGCTGTAAGCTACCCACAATTTAGCGATCGTATTGTTGCCACTTCTGGCACTGCTAAAACTTATGGGCATGGCGTAGTACGTCTTGAAGGTCAAATAGCAGCTTTAACAGCCGATGATGCATTTCAAAATGGCGATTATAAAACCCAGCCCCAAAAAGGAATTGAGGCTTTTTCGGTTGTGTGGACCGGTTGGCTATTTTCGCAGGAATGGTGGAGAAAAGAGTTATGGCGTGATCCGGCAAAACCTTCAGTAACCTTTGAACAGGTGTTGAGTGATTACAGAAAAAACTTTATACCTGGTGCAGATGCAAACGACCTTATTTTGCAAATGCATACCTGGGAGTATCACAATGTAGGTGCCACGCAGGGTTTTAATGGTGATGTAACCAAAGCACTTGCAGCTATTAAAGTGCCCATATTATATATGCCTTCAGAAACAGATCTTTATTTTCCCGTAGCTGATGCCAGGTTTGAAGCCAGCTTTATACCTGGCGTTATACTGTTGCCCATTCCTTCTCTTTGGGGGCATACAGCGGGCGCTGCCAGTAATCCGGCAGATGATAAATTTTTAAACGAACACATCAAGGAATTTCTGAGATAAAATATTTCCTACATTTTATCTCGTTTAAATTAATCTGGTACGACAAAAATTATCCATAATTAAAATTATCCAAATACTTATAGCCGCTTCCTGTGTTCAATAGTAATACTTTTTCTGAGTCGGCAATTACTTGTGTCCGGTTTAAATGTAATAATGCTTTCCATGTTGCAGCTCCTTCAGGTGAAATTAGTAGACCTTCCATTTTTGCGATTTCTTTTACGCCTCCGGCAATTTCTTCCTCCTCCACAGCTATTGCAGTTCCACCAGATTCTTCTAAAACTTGGAGCATCATATTCATTCCGAATGGGTATGGTACAGCTAATCCATTTGCAATAGTGGGCTTAGGGATGAAATTATTTTTCCAGTTAACAGGATCTTTTAAGACTTCTATAATGGGAGCACATTCTTTTGATTGCACTGCAATCATCCTGGGCAAAGGTCCGGTTATCCATCCCATAGATAACATTTCTTTGAAGGCTTTCCAAATACCGATCAATCCGGTGCCTCCTCCGGCAGGATAAATAATAACATCAGGCAACTGCCAGTTTAGTTGTTCAGCAATTTCATAGCCCATTGTTTTTTTACCTTCTAAGCGATAGGGTTCTTTTAAAGTAGACATATCAAAATAAAGCCCTTCCTTGTTTATTTCAGCTATCTTTTTTGCACAGTCATTAATTAGCCCATCAATCAAAATTAATGAAGCCCCATACAATTCACATTCCTGTTTAAATATTTTAGGTGTATGACTGGGCATTACAACCGTACATTTTATATTAGCTTTTGCACAATAAGCAGCCAATGCGCCACCCGCATTTCCTGCTGTAGGAATGATACATTTTGTTACTCCAAATTCTTTTGCTTTAGATACTGCCACACTTAGTCCCCGTGCTTTAAAAGAGCCTGTAGGATTAAAAGATTCGTCTTTCAATAACAAGTTTGAAAATCCATATCTATCAGCCAATTTATTTAAAGCAAACATTGGGGTCATTCCTTCACCAAGTGTTATGATATTATCTTCTTTTAAAACTGGTAGCATTTCTGAATATCGCCACATATTGTTTTGGCGGAATTGAAGCGTTTCTTTAATAAATTCCAACGAATTATCATATTTAACAATCAAAGGTTGATTGCAACAGGTGGCATATGTATTAATCGAAGATAAGGGGTACTCTTTATGGCATTCAGCGCACTTAAGCAAAGTTGCCAATGTAAAGGGTTTGGTTAAAGTTATCATAATATAAAACTACAACTGAAACGATAACCAATAGAGAGTAGAAATGTTATAGGCTATAACCATTGGTTATACTTCTTTCTTGCAAAAACGTATAAATGTTTTAGTAAGTTCATTGTTATCTGTGCCATGCCGTTGAATAAAAAAGAAGTCGCGGATTATTTGAAATTTTTCAATTTTTATTGCTACTAAATCTCCATCCCGTAATTCTTTTAAGATAGCACCCTTTGGTAAAAAGCCAAGACAGGTATCTTCACTTAAAAAATTTTTTAGTGCTTCAGTTCCTGCAAGCCGCACATTCACATTTAAACTGGATAATTTAATCCCATTCTTTTCCAAGTTATATTTTAAGGCAGCAAGGGTTCCCGAACCATGCTCTCTTAATACAATCGGATAATGTTTAATTTCTTCAATTGTTAATATTCTTTTTTTTGCTATAGAACTTTTTGCACTACAAACAGCCACTACTTCATCTTTTATAAAAGGTTGATATAAAATAACAGAATTTTTTTTCTTTCCTTCCACAATGCCAATATCGATATCCTGATCAAGCAGGGCTTTTGTTATAGTATCCGTATTTCTGTTAAGTAAACTAATTTTTACTTCCGGATATTTTTGGTGAAATGCGGATAAGATTTTTGGTATAATGTACAATGCAACAGTTGTACTGGCACCTAATTTTAACTGTCCTTTAGCGCCTAAATGATCTTTAAGTATACTAAGTTCAAATTCTAATTGGTTTTGAATTTTCTTAGCTTCTTTCAAACGGTTTAATAATAAATGTCCCCCTTCTGTTAACTGTATTGCATTACCTCTTCTCTCAAATAAGGTGGTCTTATAAAAAGACTCCAATGCTTTTATATGTTTACTGATGGCTGGCTGGCTTATGAATAATACTTCACTGGCTCTGGAGAAACTTAGGTTTGATGCTACTTCTATAAATATTTCATGTCGTGTAGAAAGCATTTGGCAAATTAAATAGGATTATACTTTAACTGACAATTTAAGTTTTATTAACTTAAATATTTTATATTCTTTCAGAAACCATTGTACCCAAATTAAGCTTAGTAATGGAAATACTATAAAGCTTAACATGTTGTATGCAAAGGCATTTTCAAAATCAAGATGAATTAAATGCATGATGCCTTTTGTAATACCACAGGCATAGCATTCTTTTGAAGTAAAAAGTTTTGATAAACAGATAGTAGTACCATTATCAAAAAAATCAGCTGGCAATATTAATAAGACTATCGGAGTTGCTACTAAAAAAAACAACAAAAATATTTTATAATAATATTTCAATTTCATATTATAAGAAAGGGGCCTCATTGAAGGCCCCTTATTTACTTTATAAAGATTATAACGTTGTCTCATATTGACCATCCTTAGGTTGCAATGAACCTGTAATAATACGAATCAAATCAATTAAAGCCCATATTCCACAACCACCAAGTGTTAATAGTTGAACAATACCTTGCCAGGTATATCCCAGATAAAACCTGTGTATCCCCAGCCCGCCAACTAGTACAACTAAAATTAAAGCGATAACCTGAGATTTTCCACCGTCACTAGTGGTGCTGGCAGTAGCTTCTATAATTTTATTGCCAATTTTTTTGCCGAAAATTTTCAAAGCAATTTTCTCTTTGAATGTTAGTTTTTCGCCTTTTACAGCAGATGCAATTTTAAGTAACTCAGCTTTGGAAATTTTGCCGTCAGCTTTTGCAAGATCAATCTCTTTTGATATAGCTGCAGCTTTTTCTTCTGGAGTCAGGCTCACTTTTGGAACTATTACTGCTGAGGTAAGCAGAACAGTACCTACAAGTAAAACTGAAAATAATTTTTTGAAATTTGTCATAAAAGGTTGTTTAGGTTAAATATTAGGGAATAAAAAATTTTAAGATATTAATCTTTATTTTTCTAAAGATATACTTGAAATTGAAATTAAAAAAAAATAATATCGGGTGATAAATTTGTAGTTGTTGAAATTACTTATTTAAAGTAATTCCCTTTTTTCTCTAGCATGGTTTGTACTAAGTTTCATGGTTAGAGATGTAACATAATTGTTTACTTAATCAAAAATATCAGGATTAAATTAATAGAATGAAATTCTTATTCCGAGTCTCGGCAAGCCTTAATTTTAAAGCAAAGAAATTAAAAACGTACTTGTATTAGTTTTTAGATACAGGTACATTTAGGGCGGCAATTTTAATATTTACATGGAATAAACAAACGCACAATCGAAAGGAAAATTCTGTTACTCGAACTTAAAAGGCTGGAGTTCCTTATCAGAACCCTGTCCATTGTCAGCATGTTATTAAACATTATTATTGCGCAAACGCTTACCCCACAAAAAATTAATAAATTGAATATTTTAGACTAATCAAAAAGGGTAAGTTGCTATGGTTAAAAAGAAATAAGCTGTCCTATTTTTTTAATTTATTCTTCTCCCGGTTGTTTCAACTTCCAGCCAGATTTTGTTTTTTCATCGGCTACCATTTTCTTTACATCTGCTAAAAGCTTTTTAGCATCATAAATAATACCATCTTTAATGGTGTACTTTACTCCCCCTGCTCTTACTACATTATTATCTGCTGTAACTTTTATTACACCTGTTCCATATAACACCTGTAAATTCTCCAATGGGTTTATATCAATAATTACCATATCGGCTAATTTACCTACTTCTATTGAACCCAAATCTTTTTCTGCACCCAATGCCTGTGCCCCATATAAAGTAGCAGAACGAATTACTTCCAATGGATGAAATCCAGCTTCTCTTAACAATTCCAGCTCTCTTATATAACCAAAACCATAAGTTTCATAGATAAACCCGTCATCACTACCCGTAGTAACTCTTCCGCCACGATTTTTATATTCATTTACAAAAGTCATCCACAATCGATAATTTTCTTTCCAGGCTATTTCATCCTCCGTTCCCCAATGCAGCCAAAAAGAACCATGTGACTCCCGGCTTGGTTCATAAAATTTCCATAACGAAGGCAATGTATAATTTTCATGCCATTCAAGTCTTCTTGCACGTTGCAAATCTCTGGTAGCATCATAAATATTAAAGGTCGGATCAATTGTAAAATCCAATGCAATCAACTCATTCATTACTTTATTCCATTTTTCACTATAAGGTTGCGCCGCCTGTTTCCATAACCTGCCAGCTTCTCCAAAACGATCTGCTTCATTGGCATAATTATAATTGAGCGAATAGTTCTGTATGGTTTTATCATCAAACATTGCTTCAGGCAAACCATACCAGTGTTCCATAGTAGTTAATCCTGCCCTTGCAGAGTTCAATACATTCCACCGGGCTACATCCATTTGTGCATGATGACAGGCACTGCGCAAACCGAGCTTTTTATTTTCCCTCAATGCAGCATCCATTATTTGTGGAGCATCGCCAAAAAACTTTACTCCATCTGCTCCTTTTTTTTGATTCTCTCTAACCCAGGTTATTGCTTGCTCTGTTGTACTGATTGGCTGTTTGGCACCCTGACCAAAAAAAGAATAAGCAAAAATACGAGGAGCTGTAATTTTATTTTCGGCGCTTAATTTCTTTTCATCCAGTACCCATTCAATGCCATTGCCGCTTCCTGGTTCACGAATGGTGGTAATACCATGCGCCATCCACAACTTAAAAACATATTCTGCCGGTGTACCCTGTTCTGCACCGCCAATGTGCCCATGCATATCAATAAATCCGGGTAATAAATACTCACCTTCTGCCTGAAGTTCTTTACCTCCTTCTTTTAATTTCGGACGACGTTTTGGATCAATAGGTACACCCGGCGCACCTACACTGGCAATAGTTACTATGCGGTTATTTTCAACTACAATGTCTACCGGACCAATGGGCGGTGCACCCGTGCTGTTAATTAAGGTAACACCCCTGATAATTAATTGTGGCCATGGCCCTTCTCCATCTTTTGCCAACGGAGCTTTGGGTATTTGTGCAGTTATTGCATTAACAAATATTGCTAAAAGAATAAATAAGAAGCGTGAACGCATAGACAGTTGTTGAATATGTAATTTACTAAGATTTTTTATTGTGCAAAAGAAAGTTACTGTATTGAGCAATGATAGGTAAAGCATCCTGCTGATTAAACTGATTTCGAAAAAAATGACTTATTCAAATACATCATTTGGAAAGTTTTTAAATCGAAAAATATGAAAAAAGAAAGCAGGTATCTACAATCCAAAGCTCCAATAGTAAGGCTTAGTATTTTTAAATGAGTAACCTATTTTTCAAACCTCAACCAATCCAGTGCAAACATATCGTGGTTAGGTGTTGTATCTTTTTTAAATACAAAGTACAGATCGTGTATACCGCCGGGATCATTTACAATCGAGCTTGCCTGTTTAAACTTGCTCCAGTCGCCTGTATGCTGATAATTGAGTGTGCTAATCACTTCACCTTTTGGTGAATCAATATGCACTTCCAACATGGCATCCATATTTTTTGAAGAATAATAATAGACTATGTTTTTGATGCCTTTCAGATCAATGGCTTTTAAAACAAAATAAGATTTGTTATGAATACTGCCAAGCATTTTATCACCCCGATTGATGCGATTAACAACATCTGCATCTTCAGCCTGAATGGTAGGTTGCTTTAACACCAATTGTTTGCTCGTTGTTAATGATACTACCCCATTGCCGCCATCTGTGTAGGCTGCCGTTAACGCCCAGGTACCTCCTGTTGCACCTGCAGGTTGTTTAAGCAATGCCGTACCGGTTGCCGCAAGACTATCCTGTGTTTTTTGCTGCGCCAAGGAAAGAATATATTTTACAATGGTGGCTGCATTCTCTTTGCTTAACTGTGGATGTGCATTCATATAATGATTGCCCCACACACCTGCCCCACCTGTAATGATTTTGCCGGCAAGCCTTGCTATTTCACCTGGTTTATTTGCATACTTTTCTGCAATAGCAGTAAATGCCGGACCAACAACAGTGCGGTCTACCATATGGCAGGCTTTGCAATCGGCCGATGCTATTAACTCTTTACCAGGCATCACCCAGGTGCCTTTGCTCTGTACATTTTTAAAGATGCCTGCTTCTTTAGGTATGTAATCCAGTTTAACATGAATGCGTTTTGGATCAATAGTCACATCTTCTTTATCTTTTACCTCCACAACATACCCCAGCGTGGCATCACCAAAATAAAACGAACTGTTGCCGATGGTGTTAATAGCTACTTCGGGTAAGGTGTTGCCTGCTTTTATTTCAACCATATCTACCGAGCTGAGACCTGATGGATCGGTTACTTTTAGTGTTACTTTATACACACCTTTGTTTTGGAAAGTGAATGTAGGACTTGCTTCTGTTGAACCAACTTTATTGCCTTCAAATGTCCATTCATATTTCAACTGGTCATCTTCATCATAGTCATAACTATTGCTGCTGTTGAAACTAACTTTTAATGGCGCAAGACCAATGCTGTCCTCTGCATTTATCTTTGCAACAGGTGCCCGGTTGCCTGCATTGTAGTCTACCCTTACAAGTCTTGCATCGTCATTATCTGCGCCATACACAGCGCCATATTCCAATACATACATAATGCCTTCCGGTGTAATATCCATATCTATCGGTCTTCTAAAGTCGCCTGTCAGTGGCATGAAAGCTTCCGTGCGTTTATAATTTTCATTCTCATCAAAACGAATAGCGAAAACCCAGTTACGCATCCAGTCCATTACAAACAAGCTGTTATCATAATACTCAGGAATGCTGTTCTTCTTTGCCTGGCTTTTATTGTAATGATAGAAATACCCAGCAATGGCAGTTCTGCCACCTTCACCAAGCTCAGGAAATTCAGGTGACACACGATATGGATACCAGACCATTGCTTTGGTTGGTGCTGGTAATTTTTTAAGACCAGTATTGTTGGGAGAATTATTTGCAGGCCCATTGATGTCAAATAAATCACCGATTGCCTGTGTGGCAAAATCAGAATCATGATAAGGCTTGTTGTCGCCTACAAAATAAGGCCATCCAAAGTTACCGGCTTTCTTTGCCTGGTTAAATTCATCATAGCCACGTGGAGCATATTTGGAATCTTCACCTGCATCCGGACCAACCTCACCCCAATAAACGGTGGAGGTTGCCTGGTTAACAGCCATACGGTAAGGGTTACGGCAACCCATTGTATAAATCTCAGGCTTTGTGCCTTGTGTTCCTTTTGCAAATAAGTTACCATCGGGAATTGTATAAGCACCATCAGCTTCCGGGTGAATGCGCAATACTTTACCCCGAAAATCATTGGTGTTGCCCGCAGACCGTTGTGCATCAAATGTAAGTCTACCTGCCCTTTCATCCAACGGCGCATAACCATTTGATTCAAAAGGCACCGTGTTATCGCCTGTAGAAATGAAAAGATTTTTGTTTTTATCCCAAGCCAGCGAACCGCCTGTATGAGCACTTACTTCTGGATCTATCAGCACCTGTATAATTACTTTTTCAGACGCCAGGTCAATGGAATCTTCTGTGAACATTTTGAATCTTGAAATATTCTGGTGTATTGGCGTTGCTGCAGAATCCGGTGTGTAAAAAAAGTAAACAAATTTATTGACGGCAAAATCAGGATCTATCGTCATACCCAATAACCCATTTCCAAAAGCCGTTTTGGTATCCGGTAATACTTTAAATGTATGAATCAGCTTTGTGAGATTATCCGCAGGTTTATAGGCATAAAAATTACCAGAGCGTTCAACAATATAAACCACACCGGTTAGCGTAACAGCAATTTCCATTGGTTCATTCAGATCGTTGGTCAATACTGTTTTGGTAAACCTGTTTTCTTCCGGTGTTTTAGTGGCATAAGATTTTGAGTAATCCAATTTTGCAGAACCTGCTCCCATTGCATATTGTATTCCGTTTGCCAGGTGTTGTAAAAACAAAGGTTCGCTGTAGCTTTCTGCCGTGTGTCCGCCACCGGTATAAAATGCACGACCACCATCAAAATCATGGTACCAGGCAATGGGATGATTTTTACCATTTTCTCCACCTTCATAACTATCTTCATCTAAGGTCGCCACCACTTTTAGGTCGGCGTTGATGTTCCTGTAATTGTACCACTCATCCGTACGTTCCCATTTTTCAGGCAGTCCCTTTGTGGCAATAAAACTAGTATCTGTAACAACCACGGTTGCCTTTCTAACATTCGGATCTCCGGGATGACTTTTAAAATACGCACCCACTAGTTTATTGTACCATGCCCAATTATACTCCGCATCTGCAGCTGCATGTATACCCACAAAACCACCACCAGCCTCAATATACCGTTGCAGCGCTACCTGCTCATCGCTGTTTAAAATATTACCGGTAGTGCTTAAAAAAATAACCGCTTTGTATTTTTTAAGGTTGGCATCGGTAAAAACAGTTGAACTGGAGTCAACCTCCACACTAAAGTTATTTTTCTTACCTATCTTTTGTATTGCAGCAATACCTGCAGGAATAGACTCGTGGTGATATCCTTTTGTTTTGGTAAATAGCAACACTTTCTGTGTATTTAAATCTTTAGTAGTACAACTATTAAAAAATAAAACAACAGCAATAAGGGCAACAAAAGCGGCAAGCTTTTTCATTTGAATGTTATAAGGAGTTAAAAAATTATCTGAAAGATATTATAAAATGCTTAATTGACACCGATGCGATTATAATTTATGACTTAGTTTATTATCATGGTGTATCTACTAAACCTCGTTGAAACTTATCTTAATAAATGTGGTTACTAAAACCCTAATAACAAAATCGTAAAAGCACTACTTTTCAAATTAATTTGACACAGTTATCTGCAGCATTTTATCTTTATGAATCTCAGCAACTGGTGTATTTTTTAAAAGAATATTTTTCCCAAGCACATTCCCTACCAGTTGATTTTTCAAGACCTGCACTTTTTTGCAGCCTTCTAAAGTGATCATATATTTACGGTAATGAAAGGGCGCATATCTTTTAGAACGCTGGATGATGTTGTTGCTAAAAATAAGTCCCTCTGTTGATTTAGCGTAAAGCACCGGATAATCAAAGGCATGAAATGTATTGTGCTCAATTCTGATGTTGCTGTGAAATGGTTTATCCCTTTGCGGCTTAGGTATTTCAGGATCAATACTGATTATGCCTTCGCAAAACTGGTAGAGCGATGTGAGACATGGATCGTTAAATATATTGTTGCGGATGGTTACATTTTTTACTGCGCCGGATTCATACCAGCCATTGGCATCTCCGGGAATCAATATGGCGCTGCCACTAGATTCAAAAATATTTTTCTCAATCAATACTTCGCCGGGTGTGGATATTAAAATTCCTCTTGCCCTGTTAGAGCCAAAGTAACTATTGCGGATGATTACCTCGGGAGTCCAGGTTAAATTTTCCAACGCATCTCCTGCCGTAATGATATCAGGAATGTTATTAATAAAAGATATTTCAAATTCAAACGCTGATAACTTTTTGAACGAGGCAACTTTTCCCTGGCCAACCGTGCTCATCGATTCGTTTTCAATAAAGCCTACCTCATCCGTTGGTTCTGCCCATTTAAACCCGAAACTTTGTCCGTGAACGAATTTGCATTTAAGCATGTTGCTGGTTACCTTTTTTGTTATAAGAACACTGGTACCATGCACATTTATCGGGTCATCCATCAGACCGGCAAAACTGCAACTATCAATTAGTATTTTTCCTTTGCAATTCGAAAAATGAAGGCCATCATCATGGCCGGCAAATACCCTATTTTTTGCGTTGTTAGGAATACAGTTTACATTTTTGAAAACTAAGTTTTCTGAATACTGCGATAAAATTCCCAGCCCCGCATTTTGATACATCCGAAAATTTTCGATTGTCACATTTTTACTGTTTTGTATAAACGTTCCTGCATGATCACGTGCACTGTGTCTCAGCACCAAATAATTACCCACTGCAGGTTTTCGCTTAAACGGAAATGTAAAACGAACAAGCCCTTTCTCCAATTCGGTTGCTATGTAATTACCCCAGCCATCCCCAAGGCACACATCACCTGTTTGCGTCACAATCAGTTTTGAATCTTTATCAAATTCCATCGCATCCCAAAACCTGCTTTTCCACTCTTCGCCTGTAAACACAAGCTTATCATCTTCTATACTGTAAGGCGATTCCAACGCATTTATTTTAAGGTCAATATAGTCGTTCGCAACAGTTATCACCTGAGCCTGTGCCGTCATGGGAATGTCCCAATCTATATTTACATTTTTAATATGGACATCATTGCTGCTATCGATAGTGAATGGTTGCATACGTCCATGAAAAATAAAATCGGATCCACTGCAATCTATAGTAAGGCTTTTAGCTTTTTCAATCAGCACCGGGCATATCCGAAAGGGAATCACATCTGTATTGGATTCATAGTATTCTTTTTGAGCACAATATTGCGGCCAAAAATCATAACGGCCTTTAGGAAACACCAGCACAGTATGGGCTTTGGTTTTGCATAGTTCAATTGCTTTAGCAACAAATGGCACTACGTTTTGCCTGGAACCTGGTTCGTAACCAAACTGTGCAATTGAAACAGTGTCCTGGCAAAAACAATGAAACCTGGTAAACAATATAAAGACAAGCGATAGAATATTTTTCATGATTTTATGTTGGTGAGATCGTTTTGTTTCAGGTTGTGAAGGTAACTTTCAACACGGATTTCCAGGATAAAAGCAAAACTATTTTGTCGGCACTAAGTTTTCATATTGAAAAATTCTCAGACGATGTCACTGCACAAATTACCTTACGCTAACCATTAGAAAAATCTGCAGGACTATTTCCTTACAAGTTTTAAAATATCAAAGTTCTTTTGATTGAATTTTTAATCCCTAAAGTGCAAGGCCAAAGAGAAGACTAAATATCTCCGCCATGCTTCGTTAGCACACTAAATACAGCGGTAGTATTTAAAATTCATTAAAAGATTTTTAAATAATGATTTATGTCCTCGCTTAGTAAGAACTTCAATATCTTTATTATAATAATAATGGGTAACATTATTGTATGGTAAAACGGACACGCTTTTTAGCTTCGGCAAAAAGAATAAGTCCATACAAAACTTCGTAAAACTAAAAATTATGCGAACTCTTAATAAAAAAGGAAAAAAAATTAAAACAAATGACTAATTACGCTATCATCGCCCAGATTATTGTTGCTATGTCAATTGGATATGTATGGATATTTCGCTTTGATAATATTGTGAAAGAATTTAAACAATATGGCTTGAGTGATTTAACCCGTAGCCTTGTAGGGGCGACTAAAATAGTTTTGTCAACCTTGTTGGTTGCGGGTATTTGGTATCCAGCCTTGATACTTATTCCGGCACTGCTTATGGCTTTTCTCATGGTATCAGCACAATTTTTCCACTTTAAAGTTCGCAATTCATGGCAAAAGCATGTACCCTCTTTATTGCTGCTAATACTAAGTCTTTTTATTGCTTATGCATCATTAAAATTAGTGTAGCAATGATGTTACTTACCATTCTGATTTTAATTTCTAGCCTCTCTTTTATCACTTATGGAATTGCTTATTTTACATCACCCGAAATGAAAATTGAATTCAAGCGTTTTGGACTTGAGAAAGTAGGAACACTTACCGCAATTTTAGAAATATTGGGAGC
>JANXSK010000230.1 GCA_025352695.1 Ferruginibacter sp.
GAATCAAAGTACCAACATAAAATATGGCATCGATTATATTGATCCCTGGGTGCATCAATTTCCTGGAAGTGAAAAAATATTTTCAAGGCACTGGTTAAGTACTAAAATGGCTAAATTTTTAGAACCCATTGCTGTTAAAAATGCATCGCTAATTACAGGGGTATCCGGAGGCTATTTCAAAGGCGTGCTGCAGAGAAATCCGCATTTACTACAACAGGCAGTAGTTGGTTCCATGCCTTATGGGGGAGAAGAAGCGGATCATACCGCGGTAACTAAACTTAACATTGAACCATATTTATTTAAAAAAAAGCCGGATAAAATTATGTTGGTATATGCTGGTGCCATGTTACCAAAAGCTTATGCTCCTTTAGAAGCAATTTTTAAAGCCATTCAGGCGCAACCAACTATTTTTTTAGAGGTTGAATTTCATTTTATTGGTACTGGAAAAAGATCCAATGATGCCACATCATATAATATTAAACCATTAGCTGAGCAATACAATTTATGGCAAACCATGGTGTATGAATATCCACAGCGAATTCCTTATCTTGATGTGTTGGTGCATTTAAATATGTCGGATGGTATTTTTATTTTGGGCAGTACAGAACCGCATTATACGCCTTCAAAAACTTATCAGGCGATACTTTCTGGTAAACCTATTCTTTCGGTATTACACAAAAAAAGTTCAGCTGTAAAAGTTGTAAGAGAATCTGGTGCAGGATTGGTCTTAGAATTTGATGGTGAAAATGAATTGCCGGATATAGAGCGTGAATTTGCTTTGCTGGTTAAAATATTCAAAGCGTTTATTATAAAATTTAATCCTGATACAATTAGCAAAGAATTATTTGATGCTTATTCAGCAAAAAATATTACTAAAATACTTGCCAGCCTATTAAATAGTATTGATTGACCTTAAATTGAATTATTGGCTTATTAAATTGCAGGCTAGCGATAGTAAAAGTACAAATAGTATGGGGTTAGAAAATAGGATTGCACCACTTGATGCCTTGCGAACATTTGCTGCTTTTGGTGTAGTGTGGAATCATTCATGGATATTTACTGGAACACCTTCTTTAAAAATTTTAAATATTGATGTTTTCAGACTTTTTGCTATTACTGGAAATGGTGTAAATTTCTTTTTTGTAATAAGTGGATTTTTTATGTATATCGTTGTAAGTCGAAAGGAATTTTCGTTTAAAAATTACACTACATTTATTTTAAATCGTTGGAAAAGAATAGCACCTGCCTATTATTTTAGTGCTATTGTGTATGCGCTTTATTTTTTGTTGCAGGACAAAGGGTATCCTTTTTTTAAATTACTATTGATAGACTTTTCTTTTTTAAACAACCTGTTTTCCGATGGAAATATAGTTTCTCCGTTTTGGTCGTTGGGCACAGAATGGCATTTTTATATTTTGTTACCGTTACTTTTTATTTTTAATAAGAAACAGCAATTTTTGCGCTCTTTATGTTTTTGTGCAATTGTGTCCTTTATTTTTTTATGCTTTATGCACAAGGGTATTTTAAATGAAATTTTTTGGAGGTCTCAAATAATACCAAGGTTTATAGAATTTGCATGGGGTATTCTTGCTGGATATTTATATAAAAACAAAAAGAACTTACCAGATTGGATGCGTTCTGTAAAAGGAATGTTTTTTGCAATAATTGTTACTTATGCAGGAAGGATGTTGATGGTTACAGAAATTATAGAAAAGTTGGGGGTTTATGGGTGGTTAGTTCGTTCATTTGCCGAGCCTGTAATGACCTTTGGTTTTGCCTGGTTTATGTATTTAATGGTGATAGAAAAAACTTTGCTTTCTGATTTTTTCTCAAAGCCATGCATTACCTATTTGGGAAAGATATCATACAGTGTTTATTTGTGGCATACATTTATTTTATTGTTGCTGGGGCAACTTAAATATACTGCTACATCTATTCCCTGGGTTAATAGCTTTTTAGTGTTTTTTATAACGGCAGGATTAACCATTTTTATTGCACATTTTTCTTATAAGTTTTTAGAAGCGCCCTACTTCAGGTCTAAAAAAGCATGAAAAAATTAGCCATTGTTACAACACATCCCATACAGTACAATGCACCCTGGTTTAAGTTGCTGCAGGAAAGCGGCAAGGTAGACATATTGGTTTTTTATACCTGGGGGCAGTTGGCATCGGAACCAAAATATGATCCGGGTTTTGGTAAAGCAGTGCAATGGGATATTCCATTGTTGGAAGGGTATCCATATTGTTTTGTAGAAAATATTTCAACAGATCCGGGATCGCACCATCGCAAAGGAATTATTAACCCTACTTTAAATAAACTGATAGAGCGTTGGCAACCTGATAGGGTACTTATATTTGGATGGAATTTTGTAAGCCATTGGAACTGCATTAAATATTTTCATAAAAAAATACCGCTTTTGTTCAGAGGCGATTCTACTTTATTAGATGAAACTAATGGTATCAAAACTTTTCTACGCCGTATTGTTTTAAAATGGGTGTATAGTAAAATTAATATAGCTTTATATGCCGGTATAAATAACAAAAAATATTTTAAGGCACATGGTTTAAAAAACAACCAACTAATTTTTGCTCCGCATGCAATAGACAATCATCGCTTTGCTGAACCCGATGCGTTATACCAACAGCAGGCAGCAGTACTGCGCAAGCAGCTTGGTATTGAACCACAGGATGTAGTTATACTTTTTATAGGAAAATTGGAGAAAAAGAAAAATCCCTTTTTCGTAATAGATTTTTTAAAAAAAAATAGCAACCCAAGGCTAAAAGTTCTTTTTGTAGGAAATGGTGATTTAGAGCCTGAGTTAAAAATATCGAAAGCAACTGATACAAGAATTATGCTGCTCGATTTTCAAAACCAGCAACAAATGCCAGTAATTTACAGACTTGGCAATATTTTATTTTTGCCTTCTATCGGTCCGGGCGAAACATGGGGTCTTGTGTTAAATGAAGCCATGGCTTGTGGTAAAACTGTTGCAGCATCGTACAAAGTTGGCGGTGCTGTAGATTTAATTGAAGAAGGAATTAATGGGGTGATGATAGATTTTGATGATACCGCTTGCATTGAGAACCTGATTGAAAATGCCCTGGAGGATGCGACAATATTGTATAACATGGGGCAAGTTTCGAAAGAAAAAATAAAACAGTATAGCTTTCAACAGATTGTGAATGCTATCATTGAAGTTGTATAAATTTAAAAATAACTATCCCTCAACCTTTTACTTTTTTAATGTACCCAATAACAATAATTTTACCAGTTTACAATGGCATCAAATACCTTAGGCAGTCTGTTGAATCTGTATTTAACCAATCATTTTTAAATTTCGAATTTCTTATAGTAGATGATTGTTCAACCGATGGAAGCTGGGAGTATTTAGTGGGTTTACTGGATAAACGGATAACGCTGTACCGCAATGATAGCAATAGGGGTTTATTTTACAACCTTAATTTTTTAATTAAGCATGCTAATGGCGCCATTATAAAAATATGGGCACAGGATGATGTAATGTATTCAGATTGTTTAATGGGAGTAATTAACTTTCACAACCAACATCCAGAAATAAGTTTTAGTTACACCGAAAGGGATTTTATAAATGCAGATGGGGTGCTGCTGGCGAAAAGGGAAGAAGACCTTACACCAGAAATTATTTCTCCTGCGCTGCATGCCACCATTGCTTTCACGGCAGGCAGCATTGCAGGAAATATTTGTAACGTGTCTATCAATAAAAGCATACTTGATAAAGTAGGTCTATTTAATGAAAGCATGAAAATATGCGGTGATTTTGAAATGTGGGTAAGGCTGGCAAAAAAACATCCGGTAGGTTTTATTAA
Source organism: Ferruginibacter sp. (assembly GCA_025352695.1). GTDB lineage: Bacteria > Bacteroidota > Bacteroidia > Chitinophagales > Chitinophagaceae > Ferruginibacter. The sequence goes on from JANXSK010000230.1 coordinate 3,846, forward strand.
AAAGCCACTAGTGCAATTTAGAAATCACAAAGAACAATTAAGCGGACAGGAAAAGTATTTAATTTATCATTTAAAAGAGGATTTACAGGTATACAGTTTGTTATTGAAATCTGTATCTGTGGATCAGCAGGCAATGGGAAGAAAACTATTACTAAATAATAAATTTTTATTTTATTATACCCTGATGTTAAAAGCTTTTTTTAAAGGGAAGTTTAAAACCACCTATCAATTTTTTAAACTTCTTAGTGGGTTTGATAACTTTTTAGTTATAACATGGTGTTATTTTAAAAATAAAATAGTATTTTAAAAATTAAAAAATCTGTCCTCACCAGTAAGACTTTATTTTACATGTATTATTCAATGTCGTTTTAATTAAAAAGTTTGCGTGGCAGTTGGGGACATCCGCCACGTTTGAATTCCAGAGCTTAGTATCCTCAATAACTAATTTCCTAAACGGCATTCATTTATTATTTTAGAGGGATACTTATTTAAAAATGAATCAACAACAAAATAGCACCTGCGTATAACTATGAAAAGAATTAGGGTAGATGAACAGTCGAGGTTTTTTTTATTGGTTATTTGTATTGGGCTTTTAGCATTTAATAATGGCTTTTATCTTTTTTTTCCGGTAGCAGTAATTTATGTATTGTTGTACCAGCTACAGCAACCCTATAAACCAGGCGTATTTTCACTAATAGCACTGCAACATTTTTTACAAATAGCAGCAGGCGTTTGGCTGTGTAATTATTTGGGAAAGGATATTAACTACAATACTTCTTCGAGGGCAACGGCTATCATTGCAAGCAGTATTGGCCTGTGTTTTTTGTTGGGGCCCATTATTTACTATCAGAGTAAAATACCGGCACAGTCAAGAAAAAGCCTTTTTGACTGTGTCCGTAATTTTTCTACCCAAAAAGTAATGCACCTGTATATTATTGCTTTTTTTGCAGCTTCTTCGCTTGGTTCTATAGCATTTTTATTTGGGGGGCTTACACAGGTTATTTTTAGTCTGGTAAAAGTAAAATGGCTCTTGTTTTTATTGTTTGGCTATATGAGTTTTTTAAAAAAAGAGAAGCTCAATATTTTTTATTTATTTGTTGGGTTAGAATTTTTAAATGGATTTTTAGGTTTTTTCTCAGATTTTAAAACAGTGGTCTATTTTCTGATTGTATTAATTTTTAGCCTGATTGAAAAACTTGAATTTAAAAAGGTTTTTGCAGTGGCAGTAATTGCAGTCGTACTTGGTTTTTTTTCTGTTGTTTGGACAAATATAAAAGGAGAATACCGGGCTTTTTTAAATGGAGGAACAAGAACCCAGGCCGTGAATGTTGAAAGAGGGGAAGCCATTGATAAACTTGTAGATCTTTCGGGTAAAGTAAGCAACGAGAGTTTAAATGGTTCTATCGTAGAATTTTTAGATAGATTGCAATACACATATCATTTTGCAAAAACCATCGATCGTATGCCCGCTGTATTGCCTTTTGAAAACGGCCACAATTGGTTGCGCAGTATAGAATTTACTACCACCCCAAGAATATTAAATCCCAACAAAGGGATTTATGATGCTACTGAAAAAACACGAAAATACACCGGTCTGCGATATTCGGGCCGTGCACAAGGCGCCTCGTTTAGCCTCGGCTATTTCCCGGATTGCTATATTGATTTTGGGCTATATGGAATGATGGGCTTATTGCTTATTCTCGGAATGTTTTATATGTATATCTATGCTTATCTTTTACGAAATTCATCAGCAAATATGGTGTTTAATTATTCAGTGGTGGGTGCGTTTTTTTTGGAATTTAATGCATTGGAAATGGATAGTACTTATTTATTGGGGCGTTTATTTTCAACAATGGTGGTGTTTTTTTTATTAATTCGTTTTTTATTTCCCTGGATGATAAATTATATTTCCATCAAGGCTGAAAAACATGCGAACTCTTTTTTAGAACGATAAGAAATATTTTTTACATACAATATTTGACGCTACTTTATTTATTTTCGTAAATGAGAAACAATTCTTTTTTTAAGTACCTCTTAAAGTTTTTTTTAATTTTTTTAATATTATATTATGGTACTATTGCCTGGATAGGGATTACTGCTCCCGGAGGGTATTACTCGGCTTTTGCTGACCGGTATTTAAATTATATAGCTGCAATAAGATGGTTGTTGTTACATGGGTCTAAATTATTATTGGAGGTATTGGGCTATACTATTTACCTTAACGATAACTATTCTATTAGAATACAAAACGGTTCAGGAGTGCGTATAGTATACAGTTGTATTGGCTACGGCGTACTGATATTCTGGCTGTCTTTTATTTTAGCCAATAGAGGTAGTTTTATAAAAAAAATTAAGTGGATAAGTGCTGGCTTATTAATGATATGCCTGGTTAACGTGTTTCGAATTGTTTTGTTAGTAGTGGCGGTAAATCAAAAGTGGCAACCTGTATTTACCATAGATAACCATACTATGTTTAATATTGCCGCTTACGCTGTTATCTTCTTTATGATTTATTTATTTGACAGATCCGATAATAAAGTGATAAGGGATACAAAGTAAGTTGTCTTACTGGTGTACTATTTCAATAATATCGGTAAATAGTTGCTGTAAATTTATAAAGTCATATAGAAGTAGTATGGTATTCTTACTAATTTTAAGTTGTATTAAAATATTATGGAGTTGACTATTTTTGGGTATTTTAAAAAATTTTTGTGTCGAATAACAACCACCGTAAGTGGCCAGATTATTTTCTTTTTATTGTTTCAGCTGCCTTTTTTGTTGGTTGCGCAGGTTAAATCAGATTATTATGTAAGTAACGGTGGTAATGATAGTTTTGCTGGTACTTCTAGTTTTTTTCCTAAAAAAACGATTGCTGGTACAGCGCCTGCTTTAAAAAAAACTTCAGATATAAATGGATTTGTAAAACTGGGGTTAAAGACGGGTGACATTTTTGAAGAGACCCTTGTTACTTCTTATCCGATAGCCGTAAATACTTTTAGCGAGCATACCATTGGTAATGATTTTGCTATTTTAAACGGAACAAAAGAATTTGCGTATGGCTGGATAAAAGAACCTGGTGCCGCCGTTACTTTTCATCAATCAATTGCCTATAATGGATTTGTTGGTTATGGAATTAATAGTATCGGCCAGTACAGCTTTATTTATGTGTATGAAATTGATAAAGAACTTGAAAAAACTGCTCCTTACACGGCACGGAAATTATTAGTTTTTCTATCCGATACCACGGCTGTAGAAAACACACCAGGATCATTTTATACACCAATTACCAATCAAAATCCTATACCTGTTTACATTCACACAAGTGATGGCAATTCGCCCAATTACAATAACAAATACCGGTATGAAGTAACCGTAAGGGATTTTGGTATAAACAGTACCTACCAGCCCAACAACCATTTTGAAAATTTATGGGTGAGGGGATTTGGAGGCGGTATTGGCATGTTGCCCGGAGGTGATAATTCGTATTATAACAAAATAATTTTTGGCCCGGGTGCAGGCATACATCACCTGCTGGCAAGAAGCGGTACTATTAACCATTCTCTTTTTTTACCAGGAGCAAAAAACACCAATACATTTGCCTTGGTATTTTACGATACCGAAGGCCTTGGCCGGCATTGCACAGTTAAGAATTCGATATACCTGGATATACCAATGCCTTTGTATATGCACACTAGCGGTGGTACTAATTATGGTGCTGTTGAAATGGATAGTATTGTAGGCTTTGCAGATAGTTTAACGAAGTCGCCCTTTGTGTATACTTCCAATAATGATTCTGTACTGCTAAATAGCATTTATGCAGATGGATATATTTCCGGATACAATTATGGAAATGCAAGGTATTGTGCTATAAAGAATGCTGTTTTTAAAGATGTACAATTTGGGATTGCTTATAATAATTCCTACAATCCAATAAATTCAATCATTGAAAATGTATTTATTAAAACCAAAGGAATTGATTTTACAAGCGGAATAATTGTGCAGGACAGAACAACACTACATCTTAAGAATTCAATCATACAGGTAACCAATAACGATAACAGCAGTGGTAGTTCTTTAAAAGGTGCATTTGTATCAGGTTCTGCCAATAACATTGTTGCATCAAAAAATATTTTTATTTGTGATGTGGGCATTGACAAATCAATAGCTGCTGCTACAACCAATACCAATAATGGCATAGCTTCTTCAAAAGACAGTTGGGATAACAATGTATATATTTTATTAAAAGGGAACACTATTCAATGGTTAGTTACAAATCCATCTACCAACACAGGCAGTACTGTTGTAAGTAGTTTTGAAGCATGGCAAAAGCAATCGGGTCAGGATGCACACAGCATTTTTTTTGATCTAAGAAATGATCCAAGAGGATTAAAAGCAATTTTTGAAGATCCGGAAAATGGCAACTACGATTTAGCCACTACAAAAGAGGGAATACAAGTTGCCACCATGCAGGCTGGAATGACAGATGCCCTCACCTGCTTTTTAAAAAGACCTACTTATGAGCAAGCTGCTGAAATGATCGGGAGTAATACTATATTTTCTACAAATACCTGTAGAAATCCCTGTACACAAAATAGTATAAAAGTGAACGCCACTTTCGGGCTGGATTCCTTAAATAGCCGCCAAATACGATTGAAGTGGAATATAGTGGAGCAGCATGCAATTGAAAAGTATATTATTTTACAATCGGTTGGCAATGCCGCTTTCACCAGAATTAATTCCATACCAGTATCGATGGATTCTATGTATACCGTGATTGAGAATGTACAACCGGGTATTGAATATAAATACAGGTTAATGGTAGTAGCAACCTCAGGTAACCAATGTTATTCAGCTATCCGATCTATAAAAATAAATGACAATAACCTCAATACTATTTATCCTAATCCCGCAGGTGCAAAAATAACCATTTTGATAAATGGATATATTGGAAAAGCAGATTTTAAAGTAATAAATTCAATTGGTGAAATTGTGCTGGTAAAAGACGGCGTAAATCTTTCTGTTTCTCAATCTTTCGATCTAACAAAACAGGCAAAGGGTATGTATTGGCTTAGTATTTCAACAGCAAAAGGTATTTCAGTTCAAAAATTTATACTACAATAAAAAGTGGTTTATTATATTATTTTTCTGTCACTTTATATTTTATAATCAAACAATCCACGGTAGGAATTGATGCAGCAGCGTAAAAAAATAATGATTTTGGTTGAATGGTTTATACCAGGTTATAAAGCCGGCGGTCCCATACAATCTTGTTTAAATATTTGCAGGGTATTAAAAAATGACTTCGATATATATGTATTTACAACTGATAAAGATCATGGAGAAATAAAGCCTTACCAGGGAATATCTACCAATAAATGGATTACCCAAAAACAATTGGGTATAAAAGTGTATTATATCAATCAACAAAAACATTTTTTTAAACAGTTGTCAGCAGAAATTAAAACAATCGCTCCGGATTATCTTTACCTTAACCTGTTTTTTTCGCCAAAGTTTATCATTTACCCGTTGTGGCTAAAATTTAGGCATAAAATAAATGCTACTGTTATTTTATGTCCGCGGGGTACTTTATATACTAGCGCCCTTTCAATAAAATGGTACAAAAAAAAGCCGATGCTGTATTTATACAAAAAGTCAGGGATTCACCATCAAATAATATTTCATGCTACCAATGAAAGAGAAAAGCATGCGATAGAATATTTTTTTCCTGGCAGTGAAATTATTGTAGCCAACAACCTTCCTAATATAAATCAACCTTTATTTAAAAGCCTGCCAAAAAAGCGTGGGTATATCAGCTGTATATTTATTGCCCGCATTGTTCCAATCAAGAACCTCCTTTTTGTAATAAAATTTTTAGAAAAAGTTACTGCTACGGTAAATTTTTCTATTGTTGGGCCTGAAGAAAATGGGCTTTATTGGAACGAATGCAAAAGCAAAATTAACAGCTTGCCCAAAAATATAACGGTTAACTATTTGGGTGCTAAAAGTAACAGCGAGCTTACAGAACTTTTACAACAGCACCATCTTTTTATATTGCCAACAACTGGCGAAAATTTTGGTCATGCTATATTTGAATCGTTTCTTGCCGGAAGGCCGGTATTGATTAGTGACCAGACACCCTGGCTACATTTATCCAATTTAAATATTGGTTGGGATCTACCACTTGATGAAACTGCAGCATTTATAAACTGTATTGAAAAGGGAGCTTTATGGAACCAGCAGGAATTTGATAAATTTGCTGGTGCTGCCTGGAAATATGCAAAGGATTTTATTAACCAACCTACCCTCACAAAACCTTACTATCAATTGTTTTCATGAAACAGGTAAATAACGCATTATATAAAACAACCATCCACATTGGGGCCTCTAAACTTAAGCAGGTGCTTTGGTATTACACAGATATTCTTTTTTTCAACAATTCGTTGTTACCTTTTTCTGGTATCAAAGTTTTTTTTCTTCGTGCCTTTGGAGCAACAGTGGGGAAGCAGGTTGTTATAAAACCTGCCGTTAAAATAAAATATCCCTGGAAACTTAAAATAGGTAATTACAGTTGGATAGGCGAGCAGGTTTGGATTGACAATCTTGATAATATAACGATAGGTAAATCTGTATGTATTTCTCAAGGAGCATTCTTATTAACCGGTAATCATAACTATAAAAAAGTAACGTTTGATTTGATAACTGCACCTATTGTAATTGAGGAGGGCGTTTGGATAGGTGCTAGTGCTATTGTATGCCCTGGAGTTATTTGTAAAACGCATGCCGTTTTATCTGTTGCATCAGTAGCAACTAAAAATCTAGAACCCTATTTTATTTATAAAGGAAACCCTGCTATAAAAACAGTTGAAAGAATCATTCATTAAAAAGACTAATTTTTATAAATTGTTTACTCAACTTTGTAGTGACACTTTTTAAAAAATTTTGTTTCTGTCATTCAGCCTCTTTTTCAATATTAAATTTTAATTCCTTTAGATTGTTTTTATGCTTTTTTGTAAAAACTTTTACCAGTAAATATTTTTTTATTGTAGTTTTTCAATAAAAAATGGTTGAAATTCATGTAGCTACATTACTAATTAGTCGTCCATCAAAAAGTGTTCAGCAGCTGTCCGTATTGGGTTTGATTTAAAATAGTTAAAATAATAGTTGCCAGATATTTGTAAAATCGTCAAAAATCTTGCAAATTTATGGATGCTATCTATCAAAAAACATA
>JANXSK010000245.1 GCA_025352695.1 Ferruginibacter sp.
AGTTTAGCCATAAAAAGCTTTTGTTTTAAATCTAAGACATAAAAAATCCCATCAAATTTGATGGGACATTTCTTCAGCGGGGTTTTAAGAGAAAAAAAAGTTTTATAGTTAAGCTTTAATGATTTTATTTATTAAAAAAATATTAAACTAATACTACATCTCTTCGTTTAAAATATTATTTTTCACTGCATACATAATCAATCCAGCAGTACTTTTTGCTCCGGTTTTTACTTTTAACTTATCCCGGATTGCTTCTACTGTACGTGGACTTAAATCAACCATATCTGCAATTTCCTTAGTGGTTTTTTCTTCACACATTAATTTAAGAATCAACATTTCCTTATCATTTAAATTAGCCTCCTGTTGAACCATTTTTTGTGGTGATATATGATTACGTTGCTTTAAATTTGTAAGTAAAGCCTTATTGGTAAGCGCATTAAAAAAATAATCTTGTTCGTAACAAGTTTTTATTGCCTCATAGATGACTTCAATATCGCTGGTTTTACTAAGATAACTATTAGCTCCCAACTCCATCAATTTTGTAATCATACTGTGATCTTCCAGCATGGTTAACATAACTACCTTAATATTTGGCCAATTCTTTTTTATTTCGGGTAATGCAGTAATACCATCCATTACCGGCATTTGAATATCTAATAATATTACATCTGGCTGAATTGTTTTAAGCATGGTTAATAAATGTAAACCATTGTCTGCTTCCGCAATTACTTTAACATCATTTTTTGAACTTAACGCAGTTTTTACACCAGCCCGGTACAGTACATGATCATCAGCAATTAATACTTTAATAGGTTCCAAAGTTGTTTTTTTAAATAAAAGAGGCATTTCAATATAAATAAAATAATGCCGTTGGTAAATGCAATTTCAAACTTATTTTTTTAATAATAATAGTAAAATTACGTGTTATTATTATGAGGAAAATTACGATTAAGAAAGTACAATCACTTAGTATTATAATTTAGAAAGTTAGGTGTAAATTCATTTTTATTTTCAGATTGAAGAAACAGCATTTATCGGTATCTAACTAATTTTTTTTATTCAAATGGTGTTTTTGCTATAAAATTGTTTTTTTTAAGTAAAAGATACTACTCAATTAATTTGTTTCGCATCCCATACATAATTAAACCCCCGATTGTTTTAGCATTGACCTTCATCTTCATATTTTGGCGAATTGTCTCAATTGTTCTAGGACTTAAAAATATAATCTTTGAAATTTCTTCAGTGGTTTTATCTTCTGCAAGCAGTTGCAAAATTTTTATTTCCTTTTCGTTAAAATGAATTGCTGAGGTGGAACCATAATGTTGGCGAACACTTTTTTTCTGCATCAGTTTCCCCATTACCGCCTTATTAACGAGGTCGTTAAAATAGAAATCTTCATTCATGCAGGTGAGGATGGCTTCGTATATTTCTTCTGGGTCTGTTGTTTTAGTGAGGTAGGCATTGGCCCCCATTTCCATCATTTTGCTAATCATTTGATTGTCATCGTACATGCTTAGTACAATAATTTTAATACCGTCATATTCTTTTCTAATAAGTTCTATACCGTTTATGCCATCTATCTCAGGCATCCTTATGTCCATTAATAAAACTTCAGGTTTTTTTATTGCAATTTTATGCATCATATCCTTACCATCCTCGGCTTCCCAAATCATTTTTAGATTGTCTTTACCTGAAAGAGCCATTTTTATTCCATCTCTAAATATTTTGTGGTCGTCAGCAATTGCAATTTTAATTAAGTAATCCGGAGCGATAGACATGTTACAAATGAGTTAGATTGGTTTTATTACTAAATTAAGTATTTGTACTTAGTTAAATACATATGTTTCAAATAAATATTTTATATTTTGAAATTGCAAAATTCAAATTATAAAACCTGAATATTAATTTGTGTTAAAACGCAATCTTAACAAAATTATTGCGTAGCTGTACTCAGTATTTATACCATTAAAATACTAATGTGATTAGGTTTAAATAAGAAACTTTGAATTTTTAAAAAAACTAGTATTTTAAGAATAGATCGACGATATTTTTTATTTAAATTAAATCTAAGACTAAAGATTTCATTTACATTTTTTTTATATCATCCGTTTATATTTTATTTAAAAATACGCCTCATTCAAAACAATTTTATAAAAAAATATACATGTAAAAAAAATACAATTTGATATAAATTACTTAATATTAAAATTATTCTTGTATAAATTATCTCGTTATGGATATCATGTATGTCAATTCCAAATGAATCGAATTTAAAATCGTAGAGTTACTATCGTAATAATACATTAAAACTTAATAGTAATTTTACTCATTAACATTCGTACATTTACCAAATCTTAAAAAGTTTTGTACTACTTATTTTCCTCTAAAAGTCTTACAGGAACTAGGTTTTATCAAAATCATACTTTTAAAGGTGCAACATACCTATTGTTTACGATATTAATTTAATTCAAGTTTACAATTCGAAACTATTTATTGAAATTTAAATCCATTTTTTATGTACGCACTACTAGTTAGAGGATCGCATTTGTTGGTTATTGCTCTTTCTTGAAAAATAAGAATTTTTTGAAAAAAGTTAGTTACTTTTGAAAAAATTACTTATTATCATAGAAATTTTAAGAAACCTAAATTATCTTTCGGAAATTTTACCTTTCTTTTCTTGTTTATTATTTTATAAAAAATTTAATAGAAAAGAAATGAAGGTTTTTTTTGTTTACATAATTGTAAGTACATTATTATTTGCCATTTCATTTTCTGCCGCTAAGTTTTATCCTGAAAATTTCATTATTATTGTAAGCATATCATTAATTGTACGATTTATCTTTCTTTCGATACTTTATTCCTCTATCCTAAAGAATTCCATAATAAAAAAACTAATAATTTTAGGAGCCGTTTCATATGTAATTTTTTGGATTTACAATTTTTCCATAAGTAGTCCTCTGGAATATGATTTTACACCTCTTGCTATTGAAAGTCTCTTTTTTACCTTTTTAATTGTATACCATTTTTATGAAATAATGGGTTATAGTTTGGATGTACAACTTATACAATTACCTAGTTTTTGGATTTCGGTTGCCTTTCTAATTAATTTTTCCGGCACTTTTATTCTTTTTTTGTTTGGTAAATCATTAGCTGAGGATCCTTCTTTTAGAAGTCAATATCTCATTATTGTAAGTACAATAACCAT
>JANXSK010000234.1 GCA_025352695.1 Ferruginibacter sp.
TATGTTTTTTGATAGATAGCATCCATAAATTTGCAAGATTTTTGACGATTTTACAAATATCTGGCAACTATTATTTTAACTATTTTAAATCAAACCCAATACGGACAGCTGCTGAACACTTTTTGATGGACGACTAATTAGGTTGTAATCCGGGTTTTTAGAATTACAGATTTTCTAAGACTTAATTTTTTTATTCCAACTTTCTTCTCCACCCCGACCTTAAATTTTTTAAAAATTATTAAAGGTTTAATTTCAATTGCACCATTATTATCTTTTAAGTTAAAATAGTAAGTATTAATTTGTTGTTTTCCAGATTGTTCTTCTTGTATTTTCACAAAAAAAGATTGCATACTATCTTTTTCCTGGTTTTGTATGGCAATAGGTACTGTTTTTGGATATTGCTTTTTATTAAACATTTCCTCTTCATTTACCAAGGCCAACAAATATTCATTTTCATTTATGCTTTTTGATTTTTGTTTTTTTGATAAAGATAAAGGTCTTGTGAATGATTTTTTTGAAGATAATTGGACCAGGCCTTTATCAATAATTATTGGAGAAAAAATATCCAATTTTATTTCTGCTTTTTGTAAAGGTTTGTTTAATTGAATGGGTATGATGTTAACAACTTTTTTAATCAGGTATTTTTTTTGAGATTTGTAATAACTAAATGAAGGTAAAAAGAAACAGATTCCTCCCAAAAGAAAAATACTAAAACAAAGCAATTTAATTTTTTGTAAAAAACTGATACTTGTTTTCGGAGCCGTTGTAGCTATTAATCTTTTTATTCTTTGTAACAAAAATTTTTTATTATTCGTAGCTGTTAAAACGATTGGTAAATAAAGTTGTCGTTGTTCTTCTAGTGTTAATAATGCTTTTGCATATTCCTGCCGGTTATATTGATAAGTAAGTACCCAATCATCACAACAATTTTCTCTTTCTTTTCTTATAGTGCTGCTTAGGAAAATTGCAAAAGGATTAAAAAATAAAATTAATTCAAAAAATGACTGTATCAAATTTAGCAGGTAGTCATTTCTTTTTACATGTGCTAATTCATGGAGCAGTATAGCATTTACCTGTTCAGGACTAAGATTATTAATAATTGAAAGGGGTAATAAAATAATTGGTTTTATAAAACCTATAACTGAAGGCACTTCAATATGTTCGGATAACCATACAGCAACTTTCTTTTTTATACCTAAATGAAGTGCCGTATTTAAAGTATACAATCTAATATCTATAGCTGGTTTATATAATCCTTGTGTGCTTACAATACAAATTTTTGAATAGTGGCGACCAAATTGAATGGTGTATAACGCAAGCAAGGAAAAATAAATAACAGCTAAAATGGAAAAATAATTATCCAATTGCTGCAATTGAACAAGATGTATTGTTGTTTCTTTTAATGAAACCGTAGATACCTTATTATAGTTATTTACTACTGTTATAACAAACCAAGTAAACGATAAAGCCAGCAGGGTTAGGCTTAGATAATATTTTATTAATGAGGTTAGCTGCTTATCAATACGGGTGATAGCCTTGTAGAGTAACCATAATGCAGCGGTTTGCCAAAAGCTATCGGCAATAGCCAAGCCTAATGATTGTAGAAAATAAGCGTTTGTAAAAAAGGTTATTGACATAACACCAGTTTCTTAAATGCTGTTTAAATAATTTCTTATTTCGTCCAATTCTTCTTTTGATGTTTTGTGATTTCCTAATGCCTGCATAACTAATTGAGCAGAAGAACCAGCAAAAAGGGAATCAATCATTTTATTTAAAAATAAGTTTTGTGTTTTTTCTTTACTTAAAGCTGGTTGATAAATATGCGTTTTATTGCTGCTATCTCTGGTTACCAAGCCTTTTTCAAACATAATTTGCATTAGTTTAAGTGTGGTGGTATAGCCTGCTTCTTTCATTTTTAATAGTTCCTCATGAACGTCTCTAACAGTTGCTGATTGTCGCTCCCACAAAACCTGCAAAATTTCAAGTTCTCCTTCTGTGGGCTTATTATTTTTAATCAAAGTCATAATACGATATTTTTCGTATGTAAATATAAAAAGATAAATCTTAAAACAAACTGAAAATTTCGTAGATGGAAATATAAGAGGATAGAAAATTTCTATAATCTGCTAAATCGTTTTGAGAAGCCGTAATTTGAGGCACAGTAACTAAAACATTGTATGACTAAAAAGAAACCCTGATATTTTACTATCAGGGGTCTTTTTTATTTGCAGTTAGGTTTGAAACAATTAATTTTTGTAACCCTAATAGTAATTCTTATTTATTTATGCTATAGTTTTTTTAGTGTTGCTAGCTTTATAAATAAGGTATTGAACAACCATATTATAGATAGTAAAATAGTAACACTTACACACCTATCAAAATGAATATAAATAACATCATCACCCGCATTTAAGCTACTTCTAGTATCAAGGAGTTTTAATGATTTTTTGCTCAATGATTGTATGGGTTCCACTCATGTTCATCATGGTTTCAATTTGAGCCTTTCTATTTGCTTCAATTTTATCATGATGTAATTTGGCAAGGGTAGGAGCAATAACCAAGGATACAATACTCATTAATTTTATTAAGATATTCATTGATGGACCTGAAGTATCTTTAAAAGGATCACCCACTGTATCGCCTGTTACAGATGCTTTGTGGGGATCTGATTTTTTATAATACATTGTACCATTAATATCAACACCTTTTTCAAAAGATTTTTTTGCGTTATCCCAAGCTCCTCCTGCATTATTTTGAAAAATACCCATCAGCACACCACAAACGGTTGCACCTGCTAAAAAACCACCCAAAACTTCTGGTCCAAAAACAAAACCTATAATAATGGGAGATAATAATGCAATCGCACCGGGCAACATCATTTTTTTAAGAGAAGCTTCAGTAGAAATAGCTACACATTTATCATATTCCGGTTTGCCTGTACCTTCCATAATTCCAGGAATGGTACGAAACTGGCGGCGAACTTCTTCTACCATTGCCATGGCGGCTTCCCCTACCGCCCTAATGGCAAGCGAAGAGAAAATAAAGGGGATCATTCCACCCACAAATAAACCAGCCAATACATCTGCATGGTAAATATCAATACCATCAATCCCAGCAATTCCAACAAATGCAGCAAATAAAGCCAAAGCTGTTAATGCGGCAGAAGCAATCGCAAATCCTTTACCACTAGCAGCTGTTGTGTTACCCACGGCATCTAAAATATCTGTTTTTTCACGAACGTCAGCAGGTAATTCACTCATTTCAGCAATACCTCCCGCATTATCTGCAATAGGACCAAATGCATCAATTGCCAATTGCATAGCTGTAGTGGCCATCATACCAGCAGCTGCAATTGCTACCCCATATAAACCGGCACATGCGTAGGATCCATAAATACCAGCGGCTAAAACCAGTATTGGTAACAGCGTACTTTCCATACCAACTGCCAATCCACCAATTATATTTGTTGCATGGCCTGTAGCAGACTGACGAATGATGCTCATTACTGGGCGTTTACCCATTGCTGTATAATATTCAGTAATGATACTCATTAATGCGCCCACACCCAAGCCAACCATTATGGCTCCAAACACACCATTTTTAGTAAAAGCATGGCCACGTAAAGTCATGTGTTCCGGCATTAAAAAATTAACCAGAAAATAGCAACCAATAGCTGTTAATACCATCGAACCCCAGTTACCCATATTTAATGCGCTTTGTACTTTATGGGTGCTTAAACCTGCATTTTCAGAAATACTGACGAAAAAGGTTCCTATAATAGAAAAAATAATACCCATAGCTGCAATTAGCATTGGTAATAATATTGGCGACAATCCACCATATGCATCACCTGCTGCGGATGTTTCTCTTCCTAAAACCATAGTGGCTAAAACTGTTGCTACATAACTACCAAAAAGATCGGCGCCCATACCAGCAACATCTCCCACATTATCCCCTACATTATCTGCAATAGTTGCAGGGTTACGTGGATCATCTTCTGGAATACCTGCCTCAACTTTACCAACTAAATCGGCACCAACGTCAGCAGCTTTAGTATAAATACCTCCGCCTACACGTGCAAATAAGGCGATAGATTCTGCGCCTAAAGAAAATCCGGTTAATATTTCGATTGCCTTTTCAAGTGCTAATCTATATTCTTCTGAACCAGTTGTAAAACTGGCAACAAATGTCATATATAGAATGATGAATAAACTGCCTAAGCCCAGCACCGCCAATCCTGCAACACCCATTCCCATTACGCTACCGCCAGTAAACGAAACAGATAATGCTTTACTTAAACTTGTTCTTGCAGCTTGTGCTGTGCGAACGTTAGCTTTAGTGGCTACTTTCATACCAATAAAACCTGCAAGAGCACTAAAAAAAGCACCTATTACAAATGCTAAAGCAATACTCCAGTGGCTATTGGCATTGCTATATCCCATTATTCCTAGCAATAAAGCGCCAATAATTACAAAATAGGTTAAAATTTTATACTCTGCTTTTAAAAAAGCCATTGCACCTTCGGCAATATAAGTACTGATTTCTTTCATGCGCTCGTTTCCTGCATCTTGTTTAGATACCCAAGAAAACTTGATAAAAGTGTATAAAAGGCCAACAATGCCTAATGCGGGAACTACGTAAAACAATTTGTCCATAATAGTGTGTATTATTAAAATTTGGTGGGCAAAAATAGGGTAATTGATGCAAAAACAGTTAAAAAACACCATCATTTGAAAACCAGCTCTTTTATTTTACTGGAAGCTTGTAATGCTTTCAGTATCACATAGAGTTCTAAATCCAATACTGGTAAAGAAGTGGTGTATATTTAAATGTGTGAATAATATTTATTTAGATATATTATTATCTTAAAATAAATATTGTTATGTATATTTTATAAAGCTATTAATATGTTGCAGACAATCATTGGTATCCTTTTTCATAAATAACGCACTGATTAAATCTGTATAAAATATCAATAGTGATTAACAACTGCCTAACATAAGCTTTGTGCTATTATTTTTAATTTTAAAAAAACAAAATTAAAAATTATGAAAAAATTATTGATTGCCACCTGTATGTTTTTAGGCTTTGCTGGTATTGCTACTGCGCAAACGGCACCTACAAAAGCAACTACTACTAAAGCTGCTGATTTAAAGTCGGTAAAAACTCAACCGCCTGCGAAAGTCGTTAAAATGGATAAAACCAAACCGGTTGAAACAACTGGTTTAAAGGCTGATGGTACGCCTGATATGCGGTTAAAGGAAAATAAAGCAAAAGCTAAGACGGGACCAATTGCAGCCGGACCAACTAAGAAAGATGGAACTCCTGATTTGCGCTATAAAGCAAATAAAAAGAAAGGATAGTAACTTAGGTAGCTATTAAATAATATTTAAAAAGCACTTTGTTTAACTAGCAAAGTGCTTTTTTAGTAAGTTTAATAATTCAAGATTTATACTGATTGATTTTTTTAAAAGCTTCACCTAGATAATTTATAATATCACCAGCAATCATTGCTTCCTGAGATAAATTTTCGGCGGCTATATCTCCTGCAAATCCATGCAGGTAAACACCCAGCAAACAGGCTTCTTTCTCACTATATCCTTGTGCCAGCAATCCAGTAAGAATTCCAGTTAAAACATCGCCGCTTCCAGCAGTTGCCATACCTGCATTACCGGTAGTGTTAAAATAGTGCATCCCATCTGGACAGGCAATTAATGTGTAATGGCCCTTTAATATGATATAGCAATTTAGTGTAGTTGCTTTTTCAGTTACAAGTTGTAGTCTTTCAAAATCAGTAGTTGTTTTTCCAAAAATTTTTTCAAATTCACCTGTATGCGGAGTAAGTATTGCCGGATGTATTTTTCTTAAAGGTAACATTCTAATAAGGGGAGTTAATAATGATAATGCTGTTGCATCAACTACTAGCGGTCTATCCCAATCAGATAATATCATTTTTAGTAATTGGTTATTTTTTGTGGTGTTTTCTATACCAGGCCCAATTGCAATAGCTGATTTTTTTATCCAGTTTTTAATGTGGGTGTTTGCAGAAATGGTAATTGCTTCTGGTAAAGCAGTCTGTATGATTGCTTCGCATCCGGGTGATACCCGAACGGTAGCAAGTCCGCTTCCTGCTCTCAAACAAGCTTTAGTACACAATAAAGCAGCTCCCATCATATTTTTACTTCCAGCATAAAGCAGTGCATGGCCAAAGGTATATTTATGTGCAAAAGCATTTCTTGGTTTGTAAATTTTACTAATTAAAGTCTGATCAATCGTTTCAAATAAGGTAACAGTATTGGTATAATATTTTTTACTTAAACCAATCGGTAACACATGTAGTTGCCCGGTATAACCAGTATTTTCAGGTAATAAAAATGCAAGTTTGTATGTTTCAAAACTAAGGGTATGCGTTGCTTTTATTATGGCTTTATTGTCTAAATACATATCCGCAGATAAGCCGCTCGGTATGTCAATGCTGATTGTGGTTGAGCTTTTATTATTAATATAATTTACGAGTTGTGCCGCAATACCTTTTAATGGACGATTAAGTCCTGTACCAAACAAAGCGTCAATTACTACTGTATTTTTTGAAATTGAAGGAAAATCGTTTGTTGTTTTAATAAGGCACAACGAACACTTTAGCGCAGTTAAACGGTTTAGATTGATACTACATTCTATAGTTTTTTTATTATTAGATAGTAAATAAACTGCAACTGTATATTTGGCTTTTAGTAGTAGCCTTGCAATAGCCAATCCATCAGCACCATTATTTCCATTACCACAGCAAATAATAATGGGCCTTAAAGTAGTATTATTTTTTTTAAACCACTTAAAACAAGCTGTTGCTGCTCTTTCCATTAAACCAACTCCTGATATTGGTTCAGATTTAATGGTGAAACTATCCCAGTCATGTATTTGAGCTGCAGAAAATATTTTCATAAAGTAAATTTATAACAAACTAAATTGGTTACAAATTAAGCCAACCCATTTTTGTATTTTAAAATTATACCACCTTGATTTGCAAAGTACTTCAAAGTGCAATGAGTAAATTTTAGAGGGTAATATATCTATAGAAAAGAGCTTGGGCTATTTACTTTGTTTAGTCGATGTATTTAATCTAAAAAGTAAACCTTGCTGAAACTTCCACACAACTACTTTCAAAGTCAAAAGCTGTTAAAATGTGTAGTTTAGCTTTACAATTTACAGAAATATTAAGTGTTACCGGATCAAATGTATAATTTAAATCAACACTTAGTTGTAATGCACAAAATAGATTCAGGATGTTAGAGGGTTACAAAAAAAACGTATCCATACAATGCCTAAAATGATTGAAAGAAAAGAACCTAACAAAGCAGAAATTTTTGCAATATCAATGGTAGATATATCATTAAATGCAAGGGTTGCAATAAAAATAGACATAGTAAAGCCAATGCCCGCCAATATACCGGCTCCAATAATATGATGCCAAGTAGTGTTAGTAGGGAGTGTTCCCCATTTAAGTTGCACAGTTAAATAACAAGTTGCAAAAATACCTAAAGGTTTACCTATACACAGTCCTGCAATAATGCCCCAGCTCAAGGTTGTGTTAATATTATCTAAAATATTGCCGGGTAAGTGGATGGCTGTATTAGCTAATGCAAATATCGGAATGATAAGGAAATTTACAGGAATATGTAATTGGTGTTCTATGTAAGGCAATTTTTCTATAGGAATAAAAAACGCAAAAATTACGCCTGCAAGTGTTGCATGAATACCCGAATTAAAAAAACAATACCATAATAAAATACCTAATAAAAAATTAAAAAATCCAAAGATTTTGAATCGCATCAACAAGTAAAGTACTACAATTATAATGGCTGCGATACCTAGATAAATCCATTGAATGGTTGCACTGTAAAATATAGCAATTGCTAGGATTGCACCGAGGTCGTCAATAATTGCCAGAGCGGTTAAAAATATTTTTAAACCTATCGGAATTCGGCTTCCTAACAAGGCTGCAATACCAAGTGCAAAAGCAATGTCAGTAGCCATCGGTATTCCCCATCCGTTAGTATAGTCTGTATTTTTATTGATAAAAAAGAAAATTAATGCAGGAATTACCATGCCGCCAATAGCTGCTGCAAGCGGTAATATTGCCTGTGAAAAAGAGGACAATTCACCTTTTGTAACTTCTCTTTTTATTTCCATACCAATTAAAAAGAAAAAGCCTGCCATTAAGCCATCGTTGATCCAATGTAAGAAGGTGTGGGGTAAATGTATAAATGTGCCAGGGGGTGATGGGATATGAATATTTATTACATTAAAATAAGTTGCAGCAAAATTTGTATTGGCAATTACCAACGAAACGCTAGTACATACTAATAAAATAATTCCTACTGCACGGCTATCGTGAATAAAATCTAAAAATGGATTAATAATTTTTTGTCTTAAATTATTTGGTATACGTTTCATTTAATAAAGATAAATTATAAACCAGTAAACAATGCCATTTAAAAGCTCAATCCAATTTATTGTTAGGCTCGTATAAATTTTAATAATTTACTTGAAGGATACTATTGTCCATACTTTTTTTTACTTCAAAAAATCAGTATTTATTTTTTTATTATTAATTAAATTCCAAATGTAGTGGGTGTTTTTTATTGGGATGCTTTATATTCATCTAAATAAATACGCATGAAGCAATATTTACGGAGTGCTTGTTTAATTGTTACAGGATGTTTTTTTTTGTTACAGTCCTTTGCTTTGCAGCCTATACCGCGGTTTAAAGTATTGGTGCTTTTCGAAAATAAGGAGCATCATATTGCTTATTCTACAGAAGCAACACACTGGCTTAATCAATTGGCTGCAGACAGTAGTTTTGCCATTGATTATATAAATAATACCGATGCTATTGATGGTAATTATTTAAAGCAATACCAGCTATTTATTCAACTGGATTACCCGCCTTATGGCTGGAAAGACAAATCTGTAGCAGCTTTTCAGCATTATGTTGAAGAGGGAAGAGGAGGCTGGATTGGTTTTCATCATGCCACTTTATTAGGCGAATTTGATGGCTATCCCATGTAGCAATGGTTTTTTAATTTTATGGGTGGTATACGTTTTACCAACTATATTCCAGACTTTGCAAATGGTACAGTGAACGTGGAAGATTCGCTTCATGTGAGCATGAAAAATATACCTGGAAAATTTATTATCAGTAAGGAAGAATGGTACAGTTATGACAGAAGTCCAAGGCAAAATGTACATGTTATAGCAAGTGTAGATGAATCAACGTATGTGCCTTCATCGCCGGTAAAAATGGGCGATCACCCGGTTATATGGACTAATACAAATTATGCTTGTAAAAATATTTATATTTTTATGGGGCATTCTCCAGAGCTATTTAAGGATGCAACATACACAACCATTTTTTGCAATTCAATATTTTGGGCTGCAGGGCAAATACCAAAATCATTATAAATTAAAATGACACAAATTCCAAAACGGCTTCAATCAGTAGATGTATTTCGTGCCATTACCATGTTACTCATGATTTTTGTAAATGATGTAAGTGGTGTGAAGCAAATTCCATCCTGGATAGAACATGTCGCTGCAAGTGAAGATGGGCTTGGTTTTGCAGATACTGTTTTTCCGGCTTTTCTTTTTATTGTAGGGCTCTCACTTCCTTTTGCCATACGCAACAGGATCAATAGGGGCGATACTTTAATAAATATAAGCATTTATATTTTCAGCAGGTCTGTTGCACTTTTGGTGATGGGCTTCTTTCAGGTTAATAGTGAAAATTATAGTTCTACTGCACTTTTACCGAAGGCTGTTTGGATCATGGCCATCACCATTTCTTTCTTCCTTATCTGGCTAGACTATCTACCTGCTATGGCTAAAACGAAAAAATATATTTTGACAGGCAGTGGTATTGCGCTGCTAGTTTTATTGGCTTTTCTGTTTAAAGGAGGTACACTTGCAGCACCTGAAGGTATGCGGCCTTCGTGGTGGGGAATATTGGGAATCATTGGCTGGGCCTACTTGGTTTGTGCGTTCATATTTTTATTTACAAAGGGCACTATACCTTTTTTAATTTTTGTAGTTATACTATTTATGATTATTAATATCACGCAACATTCGGGGTTATTAAAATTAAATTTACCGGTTATTGGGGATGCATCCTCTGTAACATTAGTGATGTTAGGTATTTTGCTATCAGTACTGTACGGCGAATTATCTGGTAAGAAAAACGATCAATATTTATTGCTGTTGTTTTTAACCATCGCTATGGTGTTGATAGTTGGCGGTTTAATAATACGGCCGTTTACCGGAGGGATTTCAAAAATATATTCTACGCCAGCATGGGTTTTTATTTGTGCCGGCATTAGCGTTTTGTTTTTTACTTTAATTATTTGGCTGGTTGATATTAGTAGGATGCAAAACTGGTTTAATATTATCAGGCCTGCAGGCACAAGTACACTTACCTGTTACTTAATTCCATATCTATTGTATTCGGTTTACAGCCTGCTGCATTTTAAATACCCACCATTTTTAAATAGCGGAATTGGGGGCTTGATACGATCATTTACAGTGTCTTTATTAATAATTATGCTGGTGGGTAGTATGGAAAAAATAAGGATACGATTGAAAATTTAACGTGAAACATTTATAAATACCCAATAAAAGTTCATGTTTAGGGAGCTTGAATAGAACTTAACTTTTACTCAAATAACTCAAACTTACTTTTGGGTCTTCTGCTTTCCCCCCATTTAAAATTTTTTAGGTATTTCTGATCTTCAGGTCTTTGTCGAAGCGGGTAGAGGGTACCATCTACATTGTTTATAAATTTTATTTTATTGATTGCTTTATCTACAAAGTAAACATCTATCACATCACCCTTACTGCGGTTCATTCCTATAAAAGCACTATCATCGTCCTGCGGATAAAAAATACTTTCGGCCGGCGAACCTTTTACCCGGATATAATCCATTGATCCATCTTTAAAATAGCCATTAATGGTGCGTCCGCCCATCTGATTATACATTTCGTCGTTGGCTTTATTAATAACAATCCCATTCTCAAAAACATACACCCTTTTAGCTTTTTTATTTTCAGTAAACATATAAATAGTATCTCCCGCTAGTTGAGATTTATTGTTAAATAGTAAAGGTTTTTGATACAAACGAAAAACAGAATCTTCCGAAGAATAAAATAGGCTGTCACAAACTGCCTGCACAGAATCATTAAAAATACGTACATGATGAAAAGCTTCGAAATAGCGTATGGCAGTATCTTTTAATGCTTTACCATGGGTTATTTTTTTTTGAGAAAAAGTTGTACTATCTACTTTGTTATGAAGGCTTTCTTTTTCTGAAAGTGTATTAAAAAGACTGTCAGCAGGTTTACCGTTGGTACTTGCCTGTTTTAGGGAAGCATCGATGGGAAATTGATTTACAGCTTTTTCATTGTCTCTTATTTTTGCAATAGTTGCATCTGCTCTTTTTGTTAAAGCAGCCTCTTTGGTAGTATCAATTATTGCTGCGTTATTTTGCCCGTTATTTTTTTCAACAACATATACAAATAAGGAGTCTTCTTTTTTTATTGGCGTTATTGGTTTAAGCCAATCAATATCCAATGAACTCTTTTTTTGAAGATTATTATTATGTTGCAACGCTGTGTTGCCGGAATCTCTTAAATTAAAAATTGTAGTTTTTTTAAGAGTATCCGTTTTTATTATTTTGTTGCCATCAATATCTCTTTTTTCTACTCCTGAAAAAAGGGTATCTGCAACAATAAATGTACTGTCGTTGCCATCGCCTTTAAATATTAATAATGGTTTTCGGGTTGCTAAAAAAGAATTGGTAAACTTGTTTAAAAAAATTTGATTGCCTAAAATAGTATAGCCATTTACACTGTCCCTAATTACCGCATTTTCTTCTAATTGTGCAATTCCACTTTTTTCATCATAGGCCATTTTATTGGCAACATACGTTCTGGTACTGTCTTTTATTACAGTACGGTTCCCAAAAAATGCCCTTCCGTTTTTTAAATCATAGGTGCCACTTGTTGTATAAATATCGCCTCCTTCTTTACTTTTAATTTTTGTTGCAGTAATAAAAGTTA
Source organism: Ferruginibacter sp. (assembly GCA_025352695.1). Classification (GTDB taxonomy): domain Bacteria; phylum Bacteroidota; class Bacteroidia; order Chitinophagales; family Chitinophagaceae; genus Ferruginibacter. Next base: position 12,106 of record JANXSK010000234.1, read on the forward strand.
CCAGTTGCGATTGAGTATTATATAATAAACTATCGCTTACGATATCATATTTTGGATCTACCAGGTGAACATTTTTTTTAAAATATACATCTTTTGTATTGGCATAATAAGTGCCCTCCAAACTGGTTAATACCGTATTAGCATTCACCACTTTACCTCCGTTTTTATAATTGCCTACACTCGATTTTAAATCGTAATCTAATTCCTGCGTGTAAAGCGTTCCTTTTTTGTCGGTAAGCCGTACATCTTTTTTTAAAAAAGCCATCCTGTCGGCACCCAAATAACGAAGGTATTGTGAGTAAGTATTTATACTGTCATTTTGGTTTATGTGTACATTCCCGAATCCTTCCAACACATTTGTTTGACTGTTGATAGTTGCACTGTCACAATAAAATAGTGTTAATCCTTCTTTTAAAATAACATTACCTGCAATAGTTTTTAAGGTTGTAACAGAGTCTATCATTTTTTCCCGAAGGCTCTTTCCCTGTATTATTTGAATAATTCGAATTGTATCGCTACCAGGTTGAGCTGGTGCAGTTATTTGTGCAAAGGCGGTGGTGTTACCAGCAAACAAGAGCAGGATTAAAAAAAAAATACTTGTGATAAATGTTAGTTTCAATGCATATTATTTTAGCCGGATGTAATTTCAACTATTATTTACAAACGGAATCACAAAGTTTAAGTAGTATGATTTTATAGTCAAACAGGCATTAAGTTCAAACACTGCACTCTATTAAAAAAGAAAATTTACGTATGCGGAAAATGTTTATTTATTTATAAGATATGGAGCATTTACGGTATCAGGCAATGGTACTAGTAGCGGGCCTTTTTTATCTTTATTTCCAAAAACGGAAATATTTACATATCGTTTAGGATGAACCCTTACATCATCCAACAACAGGTTTATTTTATTGGAAGTAGCATTCAGATTATTATAAAGTTTAGTATCGTTTAAAAGCAGGCCAAGGGTTCCCTGGTTACTGCTCATTTTACCAATGGCATTCTTTAAATCTTCAACAGTGGCATTCAGCGTTGTCAACGTTTTCTCAAAGTCAAGTTTTGAAAATTTATCTGTTGTTGTTACGACATTGCTCATTGTTTGATTAAGTTTATCATTGTTATTTTTAAGAGCGCCGGTAAATGAACTTACGTTATCCATCGTTTTTGCGAGGGAGCCAGTTTGTGCATTTAACAATCCTTGTAAGGATACAGATGAAATAGCAAGGCTGGCAGTAGTTTTGTTAAGATTTTCTATCATGCCTTTGATATTTGTTTTTGAGTTAGGGTCAAAAATGCTGTTAACGTTCTTTAGTAAGGTATCTAAAGATTTTGTAGCATTGGTTACCTGAAGTAGAACAGGATCGATTTTTTTCATCGCATCTCCAATAAGATTATCTCCAATAATTGTTTTTATAGTGTCTTTATTTTTTAAAATATTGCTACTGTTTCCCAACCTTATATCCAACTGCACTGTTCCTAACAATGACTTGTTAATTACCGCCACCGCATCGTCAGGAATAATTACATCTTCAGTTATATTAATATCAACTACAATTCGGCGCATCTCTTTACCTCCATCAGTTTTATTAATATTACCAACCTGCTTACCATTTATAACTACAGGGTTACTATTGGCAAGACCCTGAATGTCGCTAAAAACAGCAAAATAATGGGTGTTGTTGCCGCCAATATTTTTTCCTTTTAAAAAATTAAACCCCAATATTAGCAGTACAATGGCGATGGTTGTTAAAGCACCTACTTTTGTTTCATTTGAGATTGTCATTTGTAAACTAAGTTGTTTAGAAAGTAAAAATAGGAAATATTTATTTTAAACTTCGGAGACTACCTTAATAGATTTATTTTTTTGTAAATAATACCACACCATTTTTTTTTGCATCCGAAGTAATGCGAACCTCAGTTCTGGTATTACCCTCGGTTACAATCATTAAAGCGGTATTTGGCGGAATGTTTCCTTCATTTTCAGCGTAGATCAATAATTCGTTTTCGGTTTTATTTGGATCGGCTACAAGGTTGAAGGATACAGGTTTTTCTGTTAATGATTTATTGCTTAACACTGCTTTACCATTGTAAAAAACAGATACTATATCTCCATCAATATCGCCATCATCATAAAGGTCTACCTTAAAATTTGCCTGCTGTAAATCAATTCTTTTTAAAATATTTTTTGATCTTTCTGCATATTTTTCAACAGCCAGGCTTGTTTCCGGTATTTTTTGTAAGGTTGCTGCTGTTGCAGCAGTATGATCAATATCATCTTTGTATCTTTTTATTGCACTGGTAATGCATTCAGCTAGTTCCTGCTGTCCTTTAGCACTGTTTAAATAGCGTTCGTCTTCGTAATTGGTAATAAAACCTGTTTCAATTAATATCGCCGGCATATTGGTAGCCTGTAAAACCCAAATACCTTTTTGGCGTTGGTTAAGCCCCAAAGCGGCACGATCTGTTTTGTCAACTTCTTCATCTACCATGGTAGCCAGTTTTATGCTTTTTTTCTGGTAACGGTCAGCATAAATCTTAGCTCTTATTCTTCCTTCTGGTGTATCAAAATCAATAGCATTGTAAACGCTGTCGGAACCTGACTCTATTTGTAAGTCCTCGTTATTCATAACTGCCTTTAATTTCTCACTGGTTTTATGTGCAGCAAATAACCAGATACTGGTGCCACTGCGCTTACTGCCAATTTTGTAATACTCGTAAGTAGGTACGGTAACTGTATAGGCCGTAGATATTTTTTTCTTTTTTCTTCCCTTACCTGTATACTTTACATGATAACGTGTTTCGTGGTGAGAACCTATTTGCCTTCTGCCTGTTTGTAAATTTACCGCATCTGCATGTATACACACAAAAAGATCTCCTTTATTTTCGTTGGCAATATCAGCTTTTTCAGGAGGCGATTGGTATATATCTGTTGTACGGGTAGGAACTATTTTTACATCAGGCAATTGTTTTCTTAATTCAGCCACTAGTTTGTTGCTAATGTCTAAAGTAATATTTTTTTCATACGAATTTAAACCACCTTCATACCCACCATGGGCGCCAAAATCTTTACCACCGTGGCCTGCATCTACAATGATTGTTTTTATTTTTTTTGGAGTTTGTGCATGAACAGCAGGAGAGAAGAAAAGCGTTGCTAATAAAACCTTTATCACAAAATTCTTTTTGAACATATTCAAACTGGTTTATTGGTGTTTAGTAATAATAAGAATTCATTCACACATTGGTGTGCCTAATATCATTATTTTTGTGCTCTACTGCAATGGACAAAGATCACAAAGGTAAGGCAAAAAATATATTGGCATCCATGGTGATGGCCTTACTAATTACAGCAACGCTTGCCATTGGTAATAAGAAGCTTTTTAAGCCGGAGTTTTACAAAAGTTTAACTATCGACACCATCCCGAAAACGTTGGCTGAACAAAAAAAATCTTCAAAATTAAAAACCTCCTTCTCCAAAGACTCACTTCAACAATTAAATAGCAAAAGAAGTATAGGAGTTGATACAGGAGTTATTCCCTTAAAAAAAGATACTACTTCAATATATTTTAACGATACGATTCCATCAAATTCTGATACCATTAGGGTAGATACGATTTATGCAAAAATGTCAAAAGATTCTCTTAATGCTCCGGTAGTTTATCATGCCGATGATTCACTTGTGATGGATGTACCAGGTAATAAAATAACATTGTATGGAAAAAAATCCAGTACAAAATATTTAGATAATGATATGGAAGCGCCGATTATCATATTTGACCAAAAAACAAATCTTGTTATTGCATCTATTAAAAAAGACAGTACCGGTAAGGCAATTTCGTTTCCTACTTTAAAGCAAGCTGAATCAAAAATGGTAAGTGATACCATTTTATTTAATATGAAAAATGGAAGAGGAATTACCAAGGGAACCTATACCCAACAAGGGGAAATGTATATTTATGGTGAAAAAATTAAAAAGGTAAATGCTTCTGAATTTTATGCTTTTAAAGGAAGGTTTACCACCTGTAATTTAGATACTCCCCACTTTGCTTTTGTAAGTAAAAAAATAAAATTTATCAACAAAAAATTTGCTGTAACAGGGCCTGTACATCCAGAGTTTGAAGGCATACCGATACCTATTGTTTTGCCTTTTGGTATTTTTCCATTAAGTACGGGCAGGCATTCCGGTATATTGGCGCCAACTTTTACTGCCAATGATCAATTTGGGATAGCCCTGGAAGGATTAGGCTATTATAAAGTATTGAATGATAATTGGGATATAACAACAAGGGCTACACTATATTCATACGGCAGCGTTACTTTTAATGTAAGTCCGCGGTACATGAAACGCTATCATTATTCTGGAAATTTTTCCATTGACATCAACCGGTTTAAATACAATTTTAAGGGCGATCCGGATTTTTCAACCACCAACGCATTTAATGTACGCTGGACACATAGCGCCGATACTAAAGCCAGGCCCGGCGTAACTTTTAGCGCCAATGTAAATGCGGGTAGCAGTAAATTTAATTCTACCGTTCCCAACAGTCCAGCCAGAAATTTTCAAAATCAATTGAGCTCCTCTATTTCGTATGCCAGAACCTGGAAAAATAAACCTTACAATGTTTCAATTAATGCAAGTCACTTTCAAAATACCAACGATCAGGTAATACATATTGTACTTCCTGATTTAACGTTTAATTTAAATACACTTTATCCTTTCAGGAGAAAAGAACCTATTGGTAATTTAAAATGGTACGAGAATTTGGGCATCGCTTTAAACTCCAATGCAAAAAGTACTACCTTTTTTACAGATTCAGTTAATAGAAAAATTAATATAGGTAAGCAGGTATTTAACAATCTTCAATGGGGCGCTACACACAATGTTCCTATTTCTTTATCCTTGCCACAAATTGGTCCTATACAAATTTCACCGGGTATAAGTTATTCAGAAAGATGGTACCAGCAGCAGATGTATCGAACATTTGATAGCGTTAAAAATAAAATAGATAGTAGTACCAAAAAAGGCTTTTATGCTGCCCGGGATATGTCTTTCAGTTTAGGATTATCAACCCGTATATTTGGTTCTTTCACTTTTGGAAAAAATTCGAAAGTACAGGGCATACGGCATGAAATACGGCCTTCAATAAGTATAAGTTATAAACCTGATTTTAATGGAAAATCCTATTATTATCTCAAGCAGGATACTTCGCAACACTACTACAGCAGGAACTCAATATATTCCAATAGTATTTATGGTGCTTTTGGCGAAGGTAAATTTGGTGGGCTAAGTTTTAATATAGATAATAACGTTCAAATGAAAGTGCGTAATAAAACAGATACTGGCGAAGTAAAATCAAAAAAAGTGACCTTAATTGATGGGTTAAGTATCAATGGGAGTTATAATTTTTTAAAAGATTCCTTAAAGTTTAGCACTTTTAGTATTAGTGCCAGAACGAATCTATTTGATAAAATAAATATTACAACAAGTGCTACAGTTGATCCTTACGAAGTAGACCCAACCAATGGTCGTACAATTAATAAATTGGTTTGGAAAACTAAGCCAAGTTTGGGAAGGTTTGTTAGTGGCAGCGTCTCAATGTCTACACAGTTTCAGGGTGGGGATCAATCTAAAAAGAAAACCAAAATTCAGAACAATCCTAATCAAATGGTTAACCAAAATACAGGGATGCCATTGGATGAGTATGAAACAGAGAGAGCTTATATGACTAATAATCCGGCAGAGTTTACTGACTTTAGTATACCATGGTCCCTTAACTTTTCCTACTCGCTTCAGTACAGTAAAATTTTTGTATTGAGTAAACAAGGTTTTACAAATAACTTAACCCAAAATGTAAACTGGAACTCAACCTTAAAGCTTACCGAAAAGTGGCAATTAGGTATAAATGGATATTATAATATAACGGCAAAAGAGCTTGGTACCTTATCATTGTCCATTTCCAGAGAATTGCATTGTTGGCAAATGTCTATCAATATATCACCGGTTGGGCGTTACCGGTTTTTTAATTTTGCCATTAGTCCCAAGTCGGGTTTGTTGAGAGATGTTAAAATAAATCGAACAAGGAATTTTTTCGAATTCTAATTTTTTTATTATAAGCCTTTAAATCCCTTTTTCATTTTTTTCAGTTTGCCATAAATGGCTAATATCTACAGCAATATGGCTATTAAGCTTATCCAATTCTAAAATAGTTACATTTTTTTTATTATTGCGGTGGTACATCGGGGCAAATTTAGCACCAATTACCAATTCTTTTAAAGTATAAGATGAACGTGCAGCAACGGTATTGCTAAACATATCGTCAAATGCTTTTAAAAATATCAGTATCTCACCTTTTGAATTAGCAAAGTCATCTGCAGTAAATTTATAAAAGGGGCTTTTTTCAGTGATGGGATGAACAATCGTCCAGCTTAATGTAAGTGCATTTACTTTTTCATACTCAAGATCCAGCAAAAAGAATTGGTTTTTAGTAGATCCATTTTCTTCAATAATAATTCCCGCAGTTACCTTCGCTTCTGCATCAAGCAGGCTATTATTTTTATAAGGTGCCACCCTAATCATAATTGCCAGTCCATTGTTAAAGGGCGCAAGCACAGCGTTTTCACTAAAACGCAGGTAAGCTTTTGGTTTAGAGAAGCGTCCATAAAAAAGACCTGTTGCAATGGCAAAACTTAGTAACCCTATCAAGGCTTCAAAGGCAGCAACAGTACTGGTTGTAATGCCTTTAGGACTAATACGGCCATATCCCACTGTAGTAAATGTTTGGGCACTAAAAAAGTAGGCCTCTCCAATTTTTTCTGCTGTTGAAGTTGCAGTAATTCCTTCCAGGTGTTCAATACCAATTGAATAATAAACAGCAGCAAAAAGTAAATTAGCAAGTATATAAAATAAAAAAAGAATGGATAAAAATTTCCAACGGGGCATTTGTAATAAGGTATGATACAAACTGATTCGTTCAAAATAGTTCATCCCCCTTTTTTCAATATTAGGACGTCCATCCTTATTAATAAATCGTCCGCCATAATCGGAATTATTAATACCAAAACCAGTATTAATTTGCGCTGTAGCTTCTGTATTGATTTTACGTAATATCGACATAAAATATTTAACTTTTTAGAGCCTGACAATTATAATAACAATCAGTACTAACTGCAATTTATTTATGTTTGTATTAATTTTCAATTAATTTAAATAAAACAAGGGCATATAAAAAAACTATGTTAGCTGCAGGAAAAATATTTCTTAAAAAAATAAAACATTTACCTAAAGAGAAACTTAAAGAAAGAATCTTTTTAGGAGTAAAAAAATACATTAATGATTACCCCTATTTTATCAGTATCCAGACAGTAAGCGCCTGTAATCTAAAATGCAAACATTGCTTTATAAACGATTATCAAACAGACATTCATGATGGTATCACCAAGATTATGAAGTTTGAAGAATTTGTGTTGTTTGCAGAAAGATTGCGGCCAATGATTCAAAAAGCTTCTTACATTACCTTTTCTACTTTTGAAGCTATTATGAACAAGAACTTGATTAAAATGATGGATGTTATATTGGATATCAATCCTAAAATGCAATTCCCTTTTTTATCCAATACCATGTTGATAACAAAAGAAAAAATTGATGAATTGTGTAACTATCCAATATCTGAAGTAAATATTTCTTTAGATGGATATACAAAAAATACAGTAGAAGATTTTAAAACAGAAGTGAATTTTGAAAAGATCATTCATACGATTAAGCTATTTAAAAATTCTACGTTAAAAAATAAAATAGCGGTAACATTTGTAGCACATAAAAATAATATAGCCGAACTTCCGGAATATGTAAATTTTGTATACCAGTTGGGTGTAAAACAAATTTATGTAAGTAACATACTTACTTTTACCCCGGCATTGGCAGGGATGGAATTATACACCAAAGAAGGCAATGATGCAGCGCAGCAATTGTTTGAACTGGCAATAAAAAGTGCAAAAAATAACGGACAAATTATTAATGTGCCTCGTCTTAAACCCGAACAGTTGGGTTGCCAGGCTGTAGAAACATTTTTTATTGATATTAATGGAAATGTGGCGCCGTGCGATTTTTTGGGCGTAACAACGCCATTTACTTTGTGGGGAAAAACAATGCAAAATCCACCAATACTTTATGGTAATATTTTAAAAGACGATCCCATACAAATTTATAGAAACCCCGACTTTAAGGCCTTTAGAAGAAAGCACCAGTTAGGCAAAGAATTACCCGATGCATGCAAAAATTGTATTGATGCTTACGGGTTAATGTGTAGTAACCGAATTATACACAATTAAGCTGTACAAATTATGGATGCAGCCCTCAGCAACAAAAATTATAGCTTTAAACAAAAATTGTTGGCAGGCATTATTTGGAGAGGCATCAATGTATTGGTTGCTTTTATTTTTAATGCCTTATTTGTAAGGCAAATTGGAGCAGCATCTAGCGGCGCTTTTTTTTATTTATTAAATAATTTATTTTTTTTGATATTGTTTTTAGGCGTAGGCTTAGAGAGTGGCATTAGTTATTATAATGCCCGTAAAGAACAAAGTGTTTCCTACTTTTTTAGCATTAGTCTTATTTGGAGCATGGTTGGTGCATCTTTGTTTTTTTTTATCATTCATATTATTCCTGATAAGCTTATGCCTACTGAGAATAGGCATTTGTTTTTAACTTTGTATGTTTTTGGTTCAATGCTAAATAGTTTTTTGAGTGCTATTTATTTTACAAATCACAATAGCAAAACGCCGAATATTTTAGCGGCACTTACAAGTGTTATTTTGATTTTATTATTGCCAAACATGCCATGGATAAATAAAAGTATTTCGTTTGTAGTGTATATAAATATTTATTTGTGTTTAGTAATATTGGCACCGCTTATTTTGGCAGCTCTACTATTTAAAAGCGGAATTAAATTTTCTTTATCTTATTTTAAAATCAATACAATTAGGCCATTACTTTTATTTAGTTTTCATTCGTTCATTATTGGATTGTTATATAATTTATTGCAACGCAGCGATTATTGGATAGTAAAAAAGCTCTGTTCTATTTCGGATGCAGGCAATTATTTTCAGGCAACTAAAGTAATGCAGTTATTATTGATATTACCAGTATTAGCTTCCTTTTCATTGTATCCAATAGTTGTACAATCAATTCAGAAAAATGAAAATAGCAACGACCAAATTGAAACTACAGATAGAATATTGAAATTGATAGGCTTATATTTTTTTATTGCATTTTTGTTAAGTCTTGCTGTAATAATAACTGGTTACTGGTTTTTTCCTTTTTTATATGGTTTATCATTTAGTAAAATGTATTTAATAACGCTTTTACTAATTCCAGGATTAATTTTTTTTGCAGGTACTTTTCCTCTAACAACATTTTTTTCGGGCAAAAACGAAAATATTACTACCATTATTTTTTTAAGTATTGCAATTGGGGTGATGCTTATTTGCAATGTAATTTTAACTCCCAGGTTTTTTATTTACGGAGCTGCTATTAGTAGTTCAGTTGCAAATTTTTTTTATTTCGTTTTTTTATTTCGTAAATTTTTAAAACAAAATATCTTGATTTTTAGCACACAAATATTTTGGGATATTTTTAAAATAAAAGTCATTTTAAAAAGTTTAGTTAATGTAAAATGAGTCAAATAAAAGTTTATATAGGTTGTTGTAAAACAGATTTTTATTTACTTAGAAGTTGTATAGCAAGTATACGTTATTGGAATAAGGAGGTGCCTGTTTATTTACTTAAAGATTTTTCAAAAGGAGATTTTGATACATGTGAATTAGAAAAGATTTTTAATACAGCTGTTGTAAAAACAACCTATAAAAAACTTGGTGGTTACATGAAGCTGCAGCCATATCTGGAACATCTGGATGAACAGATTTTTTTACAGGATGCAGATATGGTATGGCTTGGCGATATGATGCAAGTTTTTAAAAATATAAGTAGTGATATTGCAGTACAAATTTATAATCCCAAAGACATGGATGCAGAATTAAATCGCTGGTATTTTAATACTGAAAAACTTAAAAAGTATTACCCTGATTATAAATACCCTGGTTTTGTATTTAACTGCGGAAGTATATTCATTAATAACAATTTATTTAGTAAAAGCGATTTTAATGATATAATTATTTGGAAGGAGTTTGCCACGCCAAAACACGACAAGGTGTTTCTTTGTGAGGATCAGGGAATAGTAAATTATGTGGTATCTAAAAAGTATAATAAAAAGGTACTTACAATTGCTAATATAAATTTTCAAATACGATCAGAATCAGAAGAAGCCAACTTATACAGCCTTGAAAAAATAAAAATAAAAGATCCCAAAAATGTGATGGTGCATTGGTTGGGTAGTAAAAACGGACTTAATAGTTTTTGTGCTGCAAAGCACTTACTTCGTTTTTATGAAAAACAATATTACAAACAAATTGCAGGCGGAGAATTAAAAATGTTTATTGATAGGTTTAGCAGAACATTGAGATATTTTGATAGATTTATTTATGAATTAGCTAAGAAAATTTATTACGTTTTTATTCCATCAAAAAAATGAATCTATCAATAAATTGCCTTTTTTGTAATAGTAATAAAACTGTTGCTACTAAACAATTACCTATATATTTCAATTCTAAAACGTTTATTTGGAACAAATGTGAAAATTGCAAACTTCTTTTTTTATTTCCTCATTTAAGTGATAGTGATAAGGAGGCGATGTATAAATTAAGTTACCATACAACTTATTATTTTAATTATAACGAGCGTTATTACAAACAGCTGGAAATAATTAAATCATTTGAAAAAATAAGCTTTCTTGATTTTGGTTGTGGCGACGCCGGATTATTATTTTTTTTACTAAAAAGTAACTATGAAGTTACCGGAGTAGAGTATGATAATGCCCTGATTGAAATTTTAACTTCTAAATTTAATAAAATAAATTTTATTCAGGAATGCTTGTTTTGGGAAACTTCAGCCACCTATGATATCATTCATCTGGGTGATGTATTAGAACATTTAAGTAATCCTGCAGATCTTATGAATCGGCTAAAAAAATATTTAAAACCTGACGGCTTATTTTTTGTTGAAGGACCGTTGGAATGCAATCCCAGCTTTGGTTATTATTTTAGAAAGAGCACTTATTTTTTTAGAAATATAATAAACAGGGAATCTTTGAGAGTTAAAATTCCTTACCATATTACTTACAGCAATGCTAACAATCAACAATTATTTTTTGATGGGCAACATTTAGAAAAAATTATTTTTAAGGTAGAAGAAGCAGGATGGCCCTATATTGATAAAATGGTAGAAATAAAATCCCCTTGGTTATTATTGCAATATTTCGTTTCCAAAATTTCTATTTTCTTTTCTTTCTTCTTTTCTTGCTGGGGAAACAGATTTATTTATATCGGCAAACAAAAGTAAATGAGCCTATTTCATTAAAAAGCAAGTTATTTTTTAGTTATTATCTTTATAATACAATTTAATAAGAAAACTTGCGTTTAATAATTGGTTTTTCATAGGATATTGGATTTTAATGCGGGCTGGATTTCTATCCGGCCTTATTTTTTCCTTTATCTCAACTTTCACTCATTATTGATTTTATCAATCACATTTGTAGCACCAGATTTTTTCTTTTATAATTTTTCTTCTAAAGGGCACCGATTGGTAAATTTTTTTTTACAATTTGTTCTGTAATTTTTCCAATATCAGTTGTTACTTTATAAATAAAATTAACTTGTTCGGTTAACTGTTTATCTTTCTTGTCTATATGATTATGGATTGTTGTGGGTACAATTATTTCCTGTAAATAATTGTTATCTAATTGAATTAAACTTTTCCTGAGGATGGCGATTGATTTTTTTACAAGTAGCATTACTTCTTTAGAATATTGGCTAGGCACTTTGCTAATCATACTTGCAGTAAGGCTTGCAATATTACTTGATAACACATGGTTTAAAACTACAAATTCATAAATTTCCTGGCTATTGCGTTGCTTACTTTTCGGTTCTGATAGCATACGTTGAAATGCTGCTGAAAGATTGGCGGTACTTACATATAATTCTTTTCTTACAAGTTTATATTCTAGTAGTGGATTGTTAATTCCCGAAAAAAATGCAGCTAGTTGTTGTAAATAATTTTGATTCGCTTGTAGCACCTTCACCATATAACTTTCTAATTGAACTGACTCCCAGTGCGGAAAAAGAAAATAGCTTCCCATAAATGCCAGTATGGAAGCGATAGCTGTATCAAGTAAACGCTCCTCTGCAATATTTACAGAACCCACTCCCAATAAGTTGAAGAGTATGATAATATAAGGCGTCATAAAAATTACTGTAACTATATAATTTACCCGGAAAAAAGTGTAGGTAACGAGCATAAAAAAAATAATTACTCCAAAAAGAAGTGTTCGGTCGTGAATAAAATAAATAATCAGTAAACCTATTATTCCACCGGCAATAGTGCCAAATAATCTTTCCAGGTTACGTTGTTTGGTAAGGCTAAATCCAGGTTTTACAATAACAATTATAGTAAGTAATATCCAATAGCTATGGTGCGCATTAGGAAGTAATTTGGCAATAATAAATCCTGCAATACAGGTTATCATCATTCTTAAGGAATGACGAAAAATAGCAGAGTCCAAGCCTAGGTTGTTAATGAATACGTTGCTGTTGATAACCTGGTGAGATACAAATTTTGCATAATCGGTATCTGTACTGAGATTTCTCTTTGCCAATACTCCTACCTTAAAGTAGTTCATCAGTTCATCCGATCTTTCGCCTAGGTTTCGAATGTTTACCAATATTTTTTTTAAAACAAGGTTACTGTTATTGACGTCTTCCAAAGCATCAATTTTAACCTTAAGTTTATCCAATGCCGGTAACAATTGATATTGTTTTTTATAAAAGTTGTTAGATTGAATTGCAAGTGCAATGCGATCTATTTCATCTGCCTGATTTTGTATTATGATAGAAATTTCACTAAGAATTCCGGTTGCAGAAAAACGTTGCCTGAGTAGCGTATAGTTGTACCAGGTTGCCATGATATTTTCGTAAAGGTCTAGAACATCGGCAAAAGTTACCAATAGTAGCTTACCGGTATCTGTAGGCTCTTTTATTAATTGCCTGTTTTTAAATAATAGTTCCCTTAATTCATCCTGTTTTTCATTTACCACTACTTGGTGTGCCACTAGTTTTTGATACTCCTCTTTTATATCACTATTAATATTGTATAGGGCAGATTTAATTCTTAAAAAACGGGCAGTTTCATGCAGGCAGTTACCCAATAAACGTTGTGCAGGTCGATAAGGCTGTAGCTTAAAAAATATTAATGCAAAAAGTACATACCAAAATCCGCCCGCAATAACCAATAAACTATCAAATAATACATCTATTGGGGGCGAAATCTTATCCATTCGCAGTACCATTACCAGTAGTACAGCTGTTCCAAGGGAAGCTGCCCGATTGCCGAATACTGAAAACATCGTAAAGAAAAATGACGACAATATTATTAGTAACCCTAATAAAAAAACATTGGTATTAATAAGGCCAGTTAATAGTGTCATTAAAAAAATGAAAAGAATGCAATAAAGCATACCATTTCTTTTATGTTCAACAGGGCCGGGCCCATCAGTCATACTTACGCAAAGTGCGCCTGTGCTCATCATTAGCCCTAAATCCATTTTTCCAAATTGCGAAAAAATAACTGTAGGTAAAATAATCTCCAAGGTAATTCTTATGCCATCAGCTAGGTACTGACTAAATAAAAAATATTGCAGATGTTGTTTTTTTTCTGTCATTTAGTAGTAAGCTACAAATTAAAACAATAAATGTTGTGAATAATAAGAAGTAAGAATGAGGTGATTTTTTTATTTTTGAGAGGTTAAAAAAAATCCCACCGGGGAACCGGCGGGATATTTCTTAACCCTTAAAACAACCAACATTATTTATGTTGATACCTATACAACAATAGATACGGTAATTGGTTGAAAAGGGTTTGCTTTATATAATATTTTTTTGTTAAACTCTTAAAAGGGTATATAAACTGTTTACATTTATGATAATGCAATATCCAACACTTGCTGCATCGTTTTTACATAATGAAATTTAGTGCCTTTAATAAATGTAGGATTAATTTCCATTACATCTTTTTCATTTTGCCAGCACATAATTATTTCCTTAATACCTGATCGCTTGGCTGCCAATACTTTTTCTTTAATTCCGCCTACTGGTAACACTTGTCCACGTAAAGTTATTTCTCCAGTCATTGCCAGATATGACTTTATTTTTCGGCCTGTAAATGCACTTGCAAGTGCAGTCATCATAGTAATACCTGCACTTGGCCCATCCTTAGGTACGGCACCTTCCGGCACATGGATGTGTATATTTTTTTTATTAAACATTTCAGGATCTATGTTTAATTTTTTTGCGTTTACCTGTAACCAAGTATAAGCGGTGGTAGCACTTTCTTTCATCACGTTACCAAGGTTTCCGGTCATTTTAAGTTCACCCTTTCCATCGCTTAAACTAATTTCAATAAAAAGAATATCTCCTCCTACATAAGTCCATGCCAAGCCAACCGCTACGCCAGCCATGTTAGCTGTTTTGTACATTTCATTGTTAAAACGAGGCTTTCCTAAAATTCGTTCCACATCATTACCTGTAAGTGTAGGCTTTAATTTATTTTTTGTAGCATACTGCATGGCAAGGTTACGCATTACGGCGGCAAGTTGCCTGTCAAGATCACGAACGCCGCTTTCACGGGTATAATCTTCAATTATTTTTTCAATTACCTTATCGCTTGCTTTAATATTTACATTCTTTAATCCATGCGCCTCTTGTTGCTTGGGTATAAGGTGTTGTTTGGCAATTTCAATCTTTTCTTCAACGGCATAACCACTTAGGTCAATAATTTCCAATCTATCCCTTAAAGCAGGCTGAATATTATTGATATTGTTGGCGGTTGCAATAAATAATACTTTGCTTAAATCATATTCGAGCTCCAGGTAATTATCATAAAATGTATTATTTTGTTCTGGGTCTAAAACTTCCAACAGAGCAGAGGAAGGATCTCCACGCTGGTCGTTGCCTACTTTATCAATCTCATCCAGTATCATTACAGGATTGCTGCTCTTAATTTTACGGATAGATTGAATAATTCTTCCTGGCATGGCGCCAATATATGTTTTTCGATGACCACGTATTTCACTTTCATCATGCAAGCCACCCAAACTAACTCTTACATATTTTCGAGCAATAGCATGAGCGATACTTTTACCCAAACTTGTTTTACCAATACCCGGAGGACCTATAAAACAAAGAATGGGGCTCTTCATATCGCCTTTTAACTTTAAAACTGCTAAGTATTCAAGTATTCTTTCTTTTATTTTATGCATGCCGTAATGATCCCGGTCTAGTACTTTTCTTGCTTTTTTAAGGTCATAGCTATCTGGTGTGTAATCCTCCCAGGGAAGATCAAGCATAAGATCCAGGTGATTGTAAACCACAGAATAATCTGGGGTGCTGGGATGCATACGCTCAAGTTTTTCTGCACCCTTAATAAACATTTCTTTTGCAGAGACGGGCCATTTTTTAGTCTCCGCTTTTTTCAACATTTCTTTTACTTCCGCAACATTATCGCCACCTAATTCTTCTTTAATGGCTTTCATTTGCTGTTGCAGAAAATATTCTTTTTGCTGCTTATCAAGTTCGGCCCTTGTTTTATTGGTAAGTTTATTTTTTAATTCTGTATACTGCAACTCAGTTTGCATTAGGTTCATCAGCAATTCTGCCCTGGCCTTAATATTGTTGATTACTAAAAGCCGCTGCTTGTCTTTGATATCGCTGTTTAAATTGCTGCTTACAAAATGAATCAAAAAAGAAGGGTTCTCAATATTTTTTAAAATAATTGCTGCCTCGCTTGGTAAATTTGGAGAAATACTGATTATCTGCGAAGCAAGATCTTTTATACTGCCCACCATGGCATCAAAATCATTGTCATCTTTTAAAACCTCTTCATCAAGTGGCTTAATTTTTGCCTTAAAGTAAGGGTCTTCACTTGTTATTGCTTCAACTTTAAATCGCTTTTTTCCTTGAATAATAATGGTAGTGCCTCCATCAGGCATTTTTATGAGTTTGGCTATTTTTGCAATGGTGCCAATTTCTTCTAAATCATTTATGGTTGGTTCTTCAACACTACTGTCTTTTTGCGCTATAACACCTATCAATTTGTCAGCCTTGTAAGCATCATTCACCGCTTTTATGCTTTTATCACGTCCTACAGTAATTGGCAAAACCACACCTGGAAAAAGCACCGTATTGCGCAAAGGTAAAAGGGGTAATTCATCTGGAGTTGGCTGTGTATCGTTGTCTTCACTTACATCTTCATCTAATGGAATCATTGGCATAAACTCCATTTCATCTTCCATTCCGGGTATAAAAAACTTATTATTCATAATTTATTAATATGTAGTCAAAATGACAAAATTTAAATAGAATGCTTTAAATATTCATAGCCTGCTTACATTGTCAACATTAATGCCGAAAGGATAAATCGGTATTTAACATGCTTCTAAATATGCCCATTTTGTTTATTTAGGAAGTATTTTACTTAACTATGTTAAATGTAAATTGTAATACTTAGGTAACGAATGTAAAAGCGAAAACGATATCAAAAGATTTTAAGTTGTATAAAATAAAAAATAATAGGCTAATTAATATCTGTATAAATAGGGGCTATCTTCGCAATAATATGTGTATCCATTATGCTGATAAAGAGTTATTGATTTTAAATAAAATTGCTACTGCGGCAGGTAAAATGCAAGTGTCCTGTTTTTTAATTGGAGGTTTTGTTAGAGATTCAATTATTGGTAGAAATACAAAGGATATTGATATTGTTTGCATTGGCGATGGTATTGCCCTGGCGCATAAAGTAGCTGAAGAATTTACTCCAGTGCCGGGAGTTAACTATTTTAAAAATTTTGGTACTGCCCAGATAAAAGTACAGGATATTGACATTGAATTTGTAGG
The DNA here is from genome assembly GCA_025352695.1 of Ferruginibacter sp. GTDB lineage: Bacteria > Bacteroidota > Bacteroidia > Chitinophagales > Chitinophagaceae > Ferruginibacter. The sequence continues at coordinate 29,158 of JANXSK010000234.1, forward strand.
CGCAAGAAAGGAGAGCTATACGTACGATAGTCGCAAACCCAAAGTTGAATCTGGCACGCTGGAAGACGACCAGGATAGGAGAGATTTTACCATCAACGCACTTGCTATAAGTCTCAATAAGGAAAATTTCGGCGAGTTGATAGACCCTTGTAATGGGGTGCATGATATTACAAAAAAAATAATAAGAACACCCTTACCTCCAGTGCAAACTTTTAGCGATGATCCTTTGCGTATGCTCAGGGCTATTCGTTTTGCCAATCAATTGAATTTTACTATTGAGGAAAAAACATTTGAAGCTATTATTGAGAATAAGGAACGGATAAAAATTGTAAGTGGCGAACGGATTGCAGATGAATTGAATAAAATACTGTTGTGTAAAAAGCCTTCTATAGGATTTGATTTATTGTATAAGAGCGGTTTACTTAAAATTATTTTTCCACAAATGGTAGAGCTTGCAGGAGCGGAGTATATTGATGGCAAAGGGCATAAAGATAATTTTTACCACACTTTACAGGTTGTAGACAATATTGCTGAAAATACCAATAATCTCTGGCTTCGCTGGGCAGCGGTATTGCATGATATTGCGAAACCGGTAACAAAGAAATTCGAGGAAGGCCATGGCTGGACGTTTCACGGGCATGAGGCAGTGGGAGGAAGGATGGTGCCAAAAATTTTTGCCAAACTAAAGTTGCCTCAAAACGACAAAATGAGGTTTGTGCGAAAGTTGGTGGAACTTCATTTAAGGCCAATTGGTTTAACAAAGGAAAATATTACAGACTCTGCCATCCGCCGATTGCTTTTTGATGCAGGAAAAGATTTTGATGCATTGATGACCCTTTGTAGTGCTGATATTACAAGTAAGAATAAACAAAAAGTGCAGCGCTATCTTGACAATTTTGAGCTAGTGCGTAAAAGGTGTGCTGAGGTGGAGGCAAGTGATCAGTTGCGCAATTGGCAACCCCCAATAACTGGAGAAGTAATTATGCAAACATTTAACCTTCCGCCAGGCAGGGTTGTAGGTGATTTAAAAAATATCATTCGGGAAGCTATTTTAGAAGGTGAAATACCTGGTGACTATGATGCAGCTTTTGCTTTTATGGTACAAAAAGCAGCAGTACTCGGTATTTTGGCTAAGCAATGATTTATTATTAATTATTCCATTATCAATTCTTATTTTTACAATATGGCAATTTTACGTTTTAGAATTTATTGGGAAGATGACGAGAGTATATACAGAGATGTGGTTATAAAACATACTCAGAATTTTGTAGATCTGCACCTGTGCATATTAAAAAGTTTTGAGTTTGATAGTAAACACAAAGCAACTTTTTACCGAAGCAATGATAGCTGGCTTAGGGGAAGGGAAATTTCTCTGGAAAAATATGATGATAAAGTTTACAAGGTTGATCCTTTAATAATGAACAATGTAACGATGGGGTCAGAGGTAAAAGATCCAAATCAAAAATTTATCTATGTATATGACTTCAATAAATTCTGGACTTTTATGGTGGAACTTATTAATGTTGAAAAGGAAGAAAATAAAAAATTAACCTATCCTGTTTGTATCCGAACTGAAGGTATTGCACCCTCACAATATGGTACTAAAGGCTTGATAGATAAGCGGCTTGCTGAGGTAGAAGAAAAATACGATTTGAACGCTGCTGCTATGTTGGAAGGTTTTAGTGAAGAAGATGAAGATGGAAATATAACAGAAAGCAATGAAGAACAGGTAACTGATGAAGAGACACAGGAAGATTTCTAGTTTAAATGGTAAATTTTAATTAACAATCAGGAAAGAAATAAAACGTAATTTTTATCCTTATATCACTGCTATTTTTTAAAAGCCTTCAACATTTTCATAAAACTGTGTACAAAAATTTATACTTATCCGCTAGTATAAAATTAGATAGTGGGTTGAATTTTGGATAAAATATTATCCAGTATCATCCGATAGATTCGAATTAAAAAACTATCATTTTCCCTGCCTGAGAAATATATCGATTATGAAAAAGACTTGTATTATAATTGTTGGTCCAACGGCTGTTGGTAAAACAGCCATTGCCATTCAGTTGGCTCAACATTTCTCTACCGAAATAATATCTGGAGATAGCCGACAGTGTTTTAAAGAATTAAATATTGGTGTTGCAAAGCCTTCGGCAGATGAATTGCAACAGGTAAAGCATTATTTCATCAACTCCCATTCAATAAAAGAAATAGTAAATGCTGCAATTTTTGAACAGTATGCTTTGGAAAAGGTAAAGCATATTTTTTTAAAACACGATATTGCTGTAATGGTTGGAGGCACAGGCTTGTATGTAAAAACATTTGCAGATGGTATTGATGAAGTACCTGTAATTAAACCTGAGATACGTGAACAAATTATTGCTGATTATGAGTGGGAGGGTTTGGTATGGTTACAAAAAGAAGTAGAAAAAATGGATCCGCTTTATTATGAAAAGGGAGAAATTAAAAACCCTCAACGATTAATGAGAGCGCTTGAAGTAAAATTATCTACTGGTAAATCTATCGTTGAGTTTCAAACACAGCAAAAGTGCAACAGAGATTTTAATATTATAAAAATTGGTATTGAAATGCCAAGAGAAAATCTCCTTAAAAGAATCAACAGCAGGGTAGAAGCTATGATGCAAAATGGATTTTTGGAAGAGGTTAAAACCCTTGAAAAATATAAGGATCTGAATGCTTTACAAACAGTGGGTTACAGAGAACTATTCGGTCATATTATTGGCGATCTCTCTTTGCAGGATGCTACTGAAGCTATTAAAATCAATACCCGCCAATATGCCAAAAGGCAAATAACTTGGTTTAAAAAAGATGAAGCGATCAAATGGTGTAGTGCTGATTTTGAAATAATATTGAATGTAATAACATCCACTTTATAAATAACTATTGCTAAATAATAAATAAAAATTAATTTATCAAATAAGATCATCTTAATAAAGAAATTGAATATAGTTAATCAAATTTATTTGAAAGTAAATTAAATAGTCTAGATACTTTACTACAATAAATAATAGGAAACCTCTACATTTTATATTAACACATATTTTAATCTTCGCTTAAATAATCTTTTAATTTTTATAAGTTGGTGCAATTAAAATGTAGAAAATATAGTTATAAGCAAAGTTAAATGGAATCATCAAAACTCCATTTACAGCTAGAACAATGAATTTAAATTCAATCAATTTTATCTATCAAATATATTTTTTTAATCCGCTTCTTGAAGTAATATGATTTGACCACAATAAATAAACGTATCATAAATTTTAAAAATTAAAGCTGTGTTCCACAAGTAATTGTAAAATCTACAATAGCATGAAAAGTTTGTATCCAATATTTTACCTGATTTTGCAAGCCTGCTTTTTTTTTGTTTATCCGCAAGCCCATAATATTAATTTTGACCACATAGGAATTGCTGATGGACTTTCTCAAAGTAATGTAGAATGTATCATACAGGATAGTCGTGGTTTTATGTGGTTTGGAACCTGGCAGGGGTTAAATAAATATGATGGGTATAAAATGAAAGTTTATAAAAATGATCGCAATAATAAAACCAGTATTAGTCAAAATTATATCAATGCCATTGTAGAGGGAAAAAATGGAGAACTTTGGATTGCAACTGATGGAGGAGGTTTAAACCGTTTTGATCGGAATAAAGAAATTTTTATTAGTTACAGGCATGATTCTAAAAAAACAAATAGTTTAGTAAGTGATTTAATTAATCATGTAATTATTGATTTTTTTGGAAAGTTATGGATTGGTACTGATCAAGGTATAGATAGGTTTGATCCTGTTAAAAATACGTTTGATCATTTTTATTTTGACTTACAAGATAAAAATAGCTTAAGTGATAATTATATAAAATATATTTTTGAAGATAGCAGACATAATCTATGGATAGGAACCAGGAAAGGCGGGATTAATTTATTAAATAGAAAAACCAATACTTTTCGACGCTTTCAACATGATAAAAATAATAGTACATCAATCGGCAGCGATAATATTTATGCCATATTTGAAGATAGTAAAAAACGGTTGTGGGTAGGTACAGATGGTGCAGGGCTAGAATTATTGGATCTTAATAAAGGCTCTTTTACTCATTTTAAAAATGATGAAAATAACGCCAATTCTTTATCCGGAAATACTGTGCTTGCAATTAATGAAGATGCCGATAATAATTTATGGGTTAGTACTGAAAATGGAGGAATATGTATTTTTAATTATACTGCAGGTATATTTAAAACATATAAAAATGATGAAGTTGATAAGTCGAGTATAAGCAGTAATTCGATTTATGATATTTATAGGGATGTTAAAAAAAACATGTGGTTGGCTAATTTTGCAGGTGGGGTAGATTTTGCAAACAGGGATAAAATTACATTTGCCCATTTTAAGCATACGATGCTTAAAAACAGCCTTAGTAACAATAATATTTTGAGGATGTTTGAAGATTCAAAAAAAAATATTTGGGTAGGTACAGACGGCGGGGGCCTAAATTTATTTGATCCTACAAGTGGAAATTTTACACATTTTCGACACCAGAAAAATAATCCGCAGAGTATTTGCAGTGATTATGTATTATCATTATGTGAAGATGGAAAAGGAAATATTATAATTGGAAGCTGGGCAGATGGCATGACTATTTTTAACCCAGAAAAAAACACCTACAGGCACTTGCGGAATAATCCTGCAAATCTTGGTAGCCTGAGCAATAATAACGTGTGGAATATAATAAAAGATAGAGATAATAATATTTGGGTAGGTACATTGGGTGGAGGCCTAGATATGTTAAACCCAGACGGAAATTCTTTTACACATTACCCACAAAGCGAGAATGAAAGCAATAGTATATCTAGCAATGATCTAATTAGTTTGTTTGAAGATAGTGATGGTGATCTTTGGATTGGAACAGGAGGAAAAGGCCTCAATCGATTTAATAAAAAATCGAAAACTTTTACTCGTTTTATTCAGGATAGCACTAAAAATAGTATTTATGATAATTATATAAATTCTATCTGCGAAGACAGCTATAAAAATTTATGGATAGGTACGCGGGCAGGTTTAAATAAATATAATAAAGCAGCAAACATATTTACTCATTTTACAATGGCAGAGGGCCTGCCTGGTAATTCAATTTGCGGAGTGTTGGAAGATAGACAAAAAAATCTTTGGATAAGCACAAACAAAGGAATTTCGCATTATAACCCATTAACCAATACATTTAAAAATTTTGGAGTTTCAGACGGATTACAATCAAATGAATTTATAAATGGAAGTTATTGTAAAAGTATATCTGGCATGATGTATTTTGGCGGAAGCAATGGATTTAATCAGTTTTTTCCTGACAGTATTAAAATTATTCCTTTTGATCCACCATTGGTTTTTACCAATTTTCAAATCTTCAATAAGGACGTAGCTATTTCAACTAATGAAAATTCCTCATCACCTTTAAAAAAAAGTATAACAGAAACATCAACAATTGCTCTTCCTTATACAAATTCAGTTTTTTCTTTTGAGTTTGCCACACTAAACTATACGCATCCTGAAAAAAAGCATTACGCATACATGCTGGAAGGTTTTGAAAAGGATTGGGATGAAGTTGGTACAACACATACTGCCACTTACACAAACTTAGACCCCGGCAGATATATTTTTAAAGTAAAAGGATTAAATAACGATGGAAAATGGTCAGCAGAGATACTAAGAATGGAGGTAATTATTAATCCACCATTTTGGTTAACCTGGTGGTTTAAATTGGGTATTTTTATGACTGTTGTTGCAATTTTGATATTAATTTATAATATTAGAGTTAAAACAATTAAAGCGCAAAGCGAAAAATTGCAACTGAAAGTGAATAAGCAAACAAAACAATTATTGCTTTCTGCGCAGGAAGAATACAGGGCACGAAAAGAAGCGGAAAATGCCCGGATTGAAATTGAGCAGGTTAATAAGCAGTTAAAAATTACCAATAAAGAATTAGAGCAATTTGTATATGTGGCCTCGCATGATTTACAGGAACCGTTGCGTACTACAATAAGTTTTGTAGAATTATTGCAACGACAATACCTTGGAAAGCTGGATGAAAAGGCAGATAAGTATCTTAATTTTATTTTTGATGCATCTAAAAGGATGAAAATTCTTATAACAGATTTGCTTGATTTTTCAAGGATAGGCAGCAAAGCAGAAATTGAAAAGGTTGACTGTAATTTAGTTTTCAATAACGTTATGGCTGATATTTTGGCATTACGACTAGAATCTGGAGCGTTAATTCAGTCAGCCCAATTACCTATTATTGATGGCTATCCAACAGAAATAAATCTGCTATTTCAAAACCTTATGATTAATGCAATAAAATTTCGCAGATTAAATGTATGTCCAAAAATAAACATAAATGCTTACAAAAAGGGAGACTATTGGGAATTTGCTGTTAGTGACAATGGTATTGGGATTGCACAAGAATATATGGAGCGAATATTTGATATTTTTCAACGCTTGCATACACGTGCAGAATATGAAGGTTCAGGTATAGGATTAGCTCATTGCAAAAAAATTGTTGAATTACATCAAGGGAAAATATGGGTCCAATCTGAAATAGGAAAAGGAAGTATTTTTTATTTTACCATAAACGAAAAAAATATTGGATGAAAGAAAAGTTAAATTGTTTAATGGTAATAGATGACGATGCACCTACAAATTTTATCAATACAATGATTATTGAAGAAGCTAATTGCACACGCCATCTTGAAATATTAGATAGTGGCATTAAAGCCCTGAATTATCTACAGAAGTCAGGTAAAATGGTAGACCAACAAAACTCGAAAATACTACCAGATATTATATTTCTGGATCTTAATATGCCCCGGATGAATGGATGGGAATTTTTGGATGAATATAAAAAGATAATGAATAATTTCTGCATTAAGCCAATTATTATAATGCTAACAACTTCAATAAATCCAGATGATAAAAAACGGGCTGAATCTATTTTGGAAGTTGCTGGATTTGAGAATAAGCCACTAACAGCAGAAATGATACAAAGAGTAGTTGAAACATATTTAACTATATAAATTATTAATTTATAATTACAATAGAGGCTCGTAATGTAATCTGCATTTAATTCATTTAACTAAACCATAATTATAAAGAATCAATATGGGAGGTGTTTAAAATTTAAATCCAACACTTGCAATAATATTACCCCGTTGATTTTTTATGTTGGCAAATGTATTGTCTTTATCTGCTAATCGGTAGGGGAAATTTACATCTTTGTTAAATGAATGAACATAGGTTAAATCAATAAAAAATCCTTTGTTGCGATAACCAACACCACCGCTGACCAACATTTTATTTGATTTTAGCAAAGCATCTTTATAAGGATTGGTATAATAGGCAAAACCAAGCCTGGCCATGATCACATTAAATTTTAATTCTCCTCCAAGCCTGAAATTAAATGCTCCTTTATACTGGTCTCTTATCACCTGGTTTAAAGTGGTATAATATTCCTTTTCTCCGGCTGTAGGTGTTTGATTTGCACTGTAAAAAGAAGATGCACTGTGGCGAACATATTCAATATCGGCAGTAATAAATCCTTTTTGTTGTTTCACATTTTCTATTTCTCTTAAAACATAACTGCCACTTACCATCATTTTCCAAGGTGTTAGTAATGAATAATTACTTTCACCAGGTACACCATTTGTAAATAGGGTAGATGATACATTTCTGATGCCTTTGTAATTTTCTGTATTTACTTCCAAATCAATTTTTCGCCTGTCTTTTAAAGTAAACATATAACTAGGTGTATGCACAGCAAAACCTACTCGTATGTTTTCTGTAGGCTTAAATATAAAACCAAGTTTAGCATTTACACCAACTCCCTTGGTAGAAAAATTATCAACATAATTAAAATAACCAAAATTATTATTCGTGTTGGAAGATGTATCGCTTTCTCTAAATGTAGTTGTACTGTTGTAATTAACTATTGGCACTCCAACGCTAAACCCAAACATAAACTTATCATTTTTATTTGTTGCGTAGCCTAGTGCAACTTCGTACATTCCACCTTTTGTTTCAATAATATTTTGTTGAAGCAATGCACTTCCATTTGCCAATATAAACTCAGGTAATGCCTTAACCCTGTTTCCACTAAAAGTATCTATTAAGTAGGTATACAATGCTGGTGCAGCACCATATGCATATTGAGGGTCGTTTAGTATATCTTCTACGGTTCCTTTGCTTAAACCTTTTATCGCCTGCTCTGCAAATTGTTCACTGTGGGAACTGTAATTATTGTAACCAGAATACTGTATTCTGTTATTATAATTGGCAGTTTGTGTAATTACAAAACTAATTGCTTGACTGCTTTTTGGCTTATAACGGTTAGTTGCACCATACACAAGTCCAATTGGTCCTAAAAGTGTGAAGTCGCTTTTACTACTCTTTAGTTTGGTATCCCTAAAATTGCTATTGTTGTTGTTAAAATAAAAGTTGGGAGTGAAAACAAACTCTCCTGTTTTAAAATTTCCAAGTCCTGCAGGATTTACAAATGTGGCTGTAATATCTCCGCCCAATGAACCCATTGCACCACCAATTGCAAGGCTTCGGGCAGTACCATTTTGTGGAAAAAAAGAATAACGCAATACATCTTCAGGTATTTGAGCATACGCGTAAGCTCCTATCAATAAAACAGGCAGCAATAAATACTTTTTCATGGCATAACTATTATGGGATGCCGGTTTATTAAACCTGCAAAAGATTTTAGAAAACATAGTTTGAATACTGTTTTTTAATTAGGTCTTGTAATTCTACTGCCTCCAGATGAACTGCTGCCTGAAGAAGAATTAGAGCTGCTGGCAGGGGGTGGTGTATAAGTTCTCTCAGTTGTTGTATTGCGGTTGTTATTATTACTATAATTGCTGTTATTAGATGATGGAGATAACACTTTATCTAAAACATTTCCCAAAACGCTTGTTCTACTGCCATTGTTATTGTTATAACTTCTTACTGGTTTTGCAGCGGGTATAGACATTGATGGAGTATTGGCATTATTATACTTATTGTTGTAACCAGTAAGATTTGTTACCCTTGGAGTTGAATTTATTAGCAATGTTGCCGGTTTCATATAAACTGGATAAGGATTATAAAAGGGATTATAATAATAATCATTAAAGTAAATATTATTAAAATTGCCATAATTACCTAAATAACTATTCATTCCATAATAACCATGGTTACCGTTAAACCTATTATAATTCAAATAATTATAAGGGCTGTAACCATAATCATTATTCAAATATCTCCACCTTGAATCAGCAATACCCATGCGGATCATTCTATCTTCGCCATTATAATACACATCCTGCTGCTGATGCCTTTCTTCATCTCTGGTATTTATTTGTACTTCATCGTAGGTACGGGAAGGAGAATAATATACATCATCAGGTGTTTGACCAGTTTTATACATGGTAGAGCAGCTTGTAAATGTAGCTACAAAAACAGCCAAAATTAAAAGTTTCGTTTTCATGATAATTTGTTTAAAATATTTGTTAGGTGAAGTTACTATTTTTGTCTCGTTTTATATAAGATTGTGTTGATTGTATTGATTGTATTAATTGTATATAAAAATTATTATACAAAATAAATCAACAATTGGGCAAGTTGTTGTTAAAGATGTGTAAAAAAACTAATAACTGTTAGCTTTTTTTCTTAAGAGTAATAAAACAAGTAACAATGAATAAACAATTAAACAAAATACCAACCATTAAACAATAATAAAAAACAATAAATGAGCAAAGAAATTACAAGCAGGGTAGTAGATTATTCTCAATGGTATAACGACTTAATTATAAAAGGCGGTCTTGCCGATTATAGTGCGGTGAGGGGTTGCATGGTTATAAAACCATATGGCTATGCTATATGGGAAAATATGAGGGATCAGTTAGATAAAATGTTTAAAGAAACTGGACATGAAAATGCTTATTTTCCATTGTTTGTTCCCAAAAGCTTATTTGAAGCGGAAGAAAAAAATGCGGAGGGGTTTGCTAAAGAGTGCGCTATTGTAACGCATTATCGTTTGAAAGCTGATCCTGAAAATAAGGGGAAACTGATTGTTGATCCGGAAGCAAAACTAGAAGAAGAATTGGTTGTAAGGCCAACAAGCGAAGCCATTATATGGAATACCTATAAAGGATGGATTCAATCTTACAGGGATCTTCCTTTGCTGATCAATCAATGGGCCAACGTTGTAAGATGGGAAATGCGTACCCGTTTATTTTTACGTACAGCCGAGTTTTTATGGCAGGAAGGACATACCGCACATGCTACCAAACAGGAGGCTGTTGCCGAAACAGTACAAATGCTGGAAGTTTATGCAACATTTGCAGAAACATTTATGGCCATGCCGGTAATTAAAGGTGTAAAGTCTGCCAATGAACGATTTGCCGGTGCTGAAGATACTTATTGCATTGAAGCTCTTATGCAGGACGGAAAAGCCCTGCAAGCAGGAACATCTCATTTTTTAGGACAAAATTTTGCCAAAGCTTTTGATGTAAAATTTACAGACAAGGAAAATAAAGTTGATTACGTTTGGGCAACCAGTTGGGGAGTAAGTACCCGTTTAATTGGTGCTTTAGTAATGGCGCATAGTGATGACCAGGGACTGATTTTACCCCCCAAACTAGCACCGATACAAGTTGTTATCGTACCTATTTTTAAAGGAGAAGAACAAAAGCAATTGATTGATGAAAAGGTGATAATTTTTCAACAGCAATTAAAAGCAGCTGGTGTAAAAGTAAAATACGACGACAATGATAATAACAGACCGGGGTGGAAGTTTGCAGAGTATGAAATGAAAGGTGTACCTGTAAGAATAGCAATTGGCGTAAGAGATATTGCAAACAACGTGGTAGAAGTTGCACGCCGGGATACCAAAGAAAAAATGAGTATGAGTATTGACGGGCTGGCAGAAAATGTAATTAGTTTGTTAAATGATATTCAGGAAGCTATTTATATTAAAGCAAAATTTTTTAGAGATGCTCATATTACCAATGCCGATAACTGGGAGGATTTTATTCAGTTACTAGATGTAAAAACAGGTTTTATTGCAGCTCATTGGGATGGTACTACAGCAACAGAAGATAAAATTAAAGAACTTACAAAAGCCACCATACGGTGTATACCATTGAATAATGCTGCTGAGGAAGGTGCATGTATTTTAACAGGTAATCTAAGCTCACAAAGAGTTTTGTTTGCAAGGGCTTATTAGTTATTTACGCTACTGAAGGTATTGCCGTATATAAAAAAGTAAAAATCCCAGATCATATGTTGATCCGGGATTTTTTATGATGCTATTTGTTTTATAGTTTCCAGTTTATTCTACAACTATTTTTTTGCTAAAGGAACCTTCAGAAAGATGTATTATTATATTGTAAATACCTTTTGCTTTTGTACCAAGCATCAGTTTATATACGCCATCAAATGCATTTACTTCCTCTTTTTGTTTTATTCGTTGGCCCGCAGCGTTTATTAATTCCATAGATGCTTTATTTGAAGTGCCTGTAATATACAAGTTAATAAATTTTGTTGCAGGGTTTGGACTAACTGTAATTTCAATACCTGCAGCAAGGTTAATACGAGCATTTTTAATTTCAGAATAAACTTCTCTGTTATCAATATCAATCTGGCGAATTCTGTAATAATAAATAAAAGTTGGTTGCACATATGGATCAATAAAATTATAGTTTGAAATTAGGGAGGTGGTACCATTTCCATTTACCTATCCTATTTGTTTAAAAATAACTTCATCTGAACTTCTGTCAACACTAAATCCGTGGTTATTAATTTCCATTGAAGTATTCCATTTCAATTGTATATTTTTTTGTAATGGCTTTACCGTAAAGTTGATTAAAGTAACCGGTAAAGTAGTTGTTGGGGATACCAAAATAAATTGCGAAAAGCCTGTAAAATTACCTGAGTAAGCAATATAGCCAGTGGCTGCATCTTGGAGTACGGAGGGCGTTATTAACTCAGCATCACTCGTATTTATTATACTGTTTAAATCAACACCATCTTTTACTTTTAAAATTTTAAGTGTTAGTATATTTGCTCTCCATGTTGCTAATTCTGCTGTAGTAAAATAAAAAGTGGCCTGGTAAGTAGCAGTTGTATTGGCAACGGCAGGACTAATTTGAAATACTTTTTGTGTACGTAAATAGGAGCCGCTTGTAGTATTTAAAGCAACTGTACTCGTTCCGGCCTGTGTAATTTGTGCAGTAACATTTGTAAGGCCACCACTTAAATTTTTTAAAGAGGCTGTGATTTTTTTATTTTTACTTTCTAAATTGTTAATGGCTGTACCGGTTCTTATATCATATCAATAAGTAATACTAACACCGGTTTCAATTGGGTATGGAAGTACAGTTATCGAGATGTTATCAATTAAAAATGGTGGGGTAACTCCTCCAGTATTATTATTAATCCATCTAAAACCCAGACTAAAAAAAGTTTGCTGAAGAGCTTCGGGTAAAACCATGCTGCCTGTATTTGTAGAAGTTGGCTGGTTTTGATAAGTATATTTATTGCCCGAACCATCAGTTAAATAAGTAATGGTGTTATTATTAAAAGAATACATTAAGGATCCGTAATCCAGATCGGTTCCCCCAACACTCTTATATAAAAATGACAAAGTAGGATTAGTATAACCAATCGTAGTTATTAAAGGAGTAATAGCAACTGCATCCGAAGCCTGGTCTATTGAATAATCTAGTGGTTTAGATGGTTGTATTGTTTGTAATGTAAAGCGCACTGAATGTAACACCAGCACCTCCATTTGATCCCAGTGTCCACTTGTTAGTGCCAGCAGGTGTAATGAATGATCCGGTAAGCCATCCATTGGATTCATTGCCAGGAACACCAAAATTTTCATTATAAATAGATATGGTTTTCGTTCCAAATTTTAGGTTATCATCATCAAGTACATTTATGATTACAGATTGTGCAGCACTCCCTCCTGAAACACCAGTACCAGCAATGCTGTAATTTAAGACGATCGTTTTATTACCATCAACTTCAGCATTATCAAAAACCCTGATTTTTACATCTTTAAAATTATCACCAGCTGCAAAGTTTAGTGAAGGGGTTAAAAGTTGGTATTGAAAATTATTAATGGCAGTTCCGGTAGCAGTAATATGTACAGAAGCCGCTCCAGTTGCTTTATCTTCAACATTTAACGTTAAGTCCACATCCCGGTATCTTGGATAAATACCTGTGGTACCAGCTTCGGAAACATTTAAAGTACCCGTGCAATTTGTAAAAAAGATTTTATTGCTGCCCGCTACCGGTACATTTCCTACGGTTGAACTTGCAAGCGAAGTTCTTCAGGGACTGTTTAACATTACAGTTTGCATCCTGTCTACTTGTTTAGCGGTAAAAGTATTTAAAACAATATCATCAGTGTAATCCATATAGTTTTCAAACATTTCATCAGCAGTGCCACAGCTATTATTTTTTGTGTGGGTTGGTACACCATTATTTGAGACAAAATGAATCGGCGTATCGTTGCAATAATCTTCACCACAAGTTGCATCACCCCAAATATGCCTTAACACAAAAAAATGACCAGATTCGTGCGTGAGTGTTTTTCCCAATCCATAACTGTTACCACATACTGCAGGAGAAAAAGTACTTCCAATAGTACCTGTAGCAATAATAATTTCCGCTTTATTAGCAGTTTCAGAACTTATTAAATCTGCCAAAGTAGATAAAGAAGGAAATGAAGCATACCCCAATAAATTATTTATACCTTTGGTAAGGTTTGGTATTTTCCATATATTATATTAGTTATTTGAATTCCAACTAAAGGCAGGTTTTACAGTTGCATCTATATAAGTTGTTGTCCAGCCACTTACAGAATAATCTGTCCATCCAGGCATATTTCTATTTATTCTATCTATCCCCGGTTCTCCAAGTATACTGCCTCCCGGTTTTTTTTGCGCTAAAACAAACCGGATTCCTGTATTAATAGAAACTTCATATTGACTATTAGAAAGATTGGCAAAATCTTTATTTAATTGAAGCAGTTGTTGGTTAATTGCAGCAGCATTTAGGTTTGGCGTTGTTCCAATTGCTTCTTCATTATTAATGATGTGAAATATTACAGGTATAGTATAATTTGCTGCTAGCACCCGATGTGCTTTTCTAGCCAGTATTTTTTTACTCATTACCGATTCAAACTGTGCATCTGTTTCTGCATGTGAATGCTGTTTTCTGAATTCATTTATCACCTCAACTGTGTAACACCTTATTTCATTTTTTGAATTTTGGATGGAAAGATTTTGTACCTGTTGAGCTTGTGTATTTTTACTTGTTGTAAAATAAATAAAAAGGATGCAGAGAATTTTAAAATACTTCATTTTTATTTATTGCTTTATTTAAAACCAATTTTAAAGTAATTTACCTTTAATAATAATAGGATTAAGTAGAACGTTCACGGAACAAACATAGGATTTGTTTATAACTAATAATATTAGTAACTTTATTCTAAATTATTTAGTTATGTTTAAAGGTATAAATGCGATTGAATTTAGTAAACGCTTTCAAAGTAATGAAGACTGTTATCTCTATTTAATAGAGATAAAATGGAATAAAGAATATCAATGTGTTCGTTGCTCTTGTAAAGAAAGCTATAAAGGAAGAACTTAT
>JANXSK010000048.1 GCA_025352695.1 Ferruginibacter sp.
TCCAGATTTTGAGAAGCAGGTTGTACCATATTTCTTTGTTTTATAAGCATAAAAAAAACTATTTATACAGTAATGCTTCTTTAAAGAATAGGTTTATTTCATCCCCTCCAACTCCTTCTGCATCCTGAACATTTCATCCCTTAACCTGGCGGCTTCCATAAAGTCCAGGTCACGGGCGGCTTTCTCCATTTCCTTTTTAATTTTAGAAATGCCTTTTTCCATTTGCGGAATTGTTTTATAAACGGCCTGGTCTTCTGCTGCTACAGTTACAATATCCTGATCTTCTCCGATGGAATAAGGGTTGGATGGATCGTAGCCCTTTACATCTAATACAGATCCCTGAGCAAAAATTTGCTCTTTACTTTTTACGATGGTAGTAGGGGTTATGCCATGTTCAATATTATAAGCAATCTGTTTTTCTCTTCGGCGGCTGGTTTCATCGATGGTTTTTTGCATGCTTCCCGTCATCTTATCGGCATAAAAAATTACCAAGCCATCTACATTTCGGGCAGCTCTTCCTGCTGTTTGTGTTAAACTGCGTTCGTTGCGTAAAAATCCTTCTTTATCAGCATCTAAAATTGCTACCAGCGAAACTTCTGGTAAATCCAACCCTTCTCTTAATAAGTTTACCCCCACTAGCACATCTATTACACCTAAACGCAGTTCTCTTAAAATTTCAATTCGCTCAAGTGTATCTACTTCGCTGTGTATGTATTTACTTTTAATGTTGATGCGGTGCAGGTATTTATCCATTTCTTCTGCCATTCGTTTGGTAAGTGTTGTTACCAATACTCGATCGCCTTTTGTAATTCTTTTGTCAATTTCATCCAATAAGTCATCAATCTGATTAATGGATGGACGAACTTCAATCGGGGGATCTAATAATCCTGTTGGGCGCACAACTTGTTCTACCACCACACCACCTGTTTTTTCCAGTTCAAAATCTCCAGGTGTTGCCGAAACAAAAATGGTTTGATTGGTCATGTTTTCAAACTCATGAAAATTAAGGGGCCTGTTATCTAAAGCTGAGGGCAACCGAAAACCATAATCTACCAATATTAATTTACGGCTTCTATCGCCACCGTACATGCCACTGACCTGCGGAATGGTTTGGTGGCTTTCATCAATAATACAGATAAAGTCTTTAGGGAAATAATCTAATAAACAGAATGGTCTTGTGCCAGGTTTGCGTCGGTCAAAAAACCTTGAGTAGTTTTCGATGCCATTACAATAGCCCAGTTCCCTTATCATTTCAAGATCATAATTTACTCGTTCATTTAAACGCTGTGCCTCAATAAATTTACCGCTGCTTTTAAAATACTCCACCTGCGCAGCAGTCTCATCCTGTATCTCATAAATTACCTCTTGCATAATATCTTTAGGTGCCAGGTATAAGTTTGCTGGAAAGATAGCAGCATTATCCACCAGGCCAATCCGCTTACTGCTAGAAAGTTCCAGCGTTTCAATAGTCTCAATCTCATCCCCAAAAAAAGTAATGCGGTAACCAAAATCAACATAAGGCAAATTAATATCTACCGTATCGCCTTTTACTCTAAAAGTTCCCCTGGTAAAATCTCCTTGCGATCGGCTGTATAAACTATTTACCAGTGCATGTAAAAAGCCTTGTCGTGAAATTACCTGGCCTTGCTGAATTCTTACAATACCATTTTCAAACTCTGTTGGGTTGCCCATACCGTAAATACAACTTACACTTGCAACCACAATAATATCTCGCCTGCCACTTAACAGTTGTGCTGTTGCCTGTAAACGCAACTTATCTAATTCTTCATTAATGCTAAGGTCCTTTTCGATATAGGTATTACTAACGGGCATGTATGCCTCAGGCTGATAGTAATCGTAATAACTTACAAAATAGCCCACGGCATTATCAGGAAAAAATTGTTTAAACTCGCCATACAATTGCGCCACCAACGTTTTGTTGTGTGTTAGTACCAATATTGGCCGCTGTGCATTTTGAATTACATTGGCAATTGTAAAGGTTTTACCACTACCCGTTACTCCCAACAAAGTTTGAAACGGTTCTCCATCGTTGATACCTTCAGTTAGTTTACGGATTGCATCTGGCTGATCGCCAGAAGGTGAATATGGTGATTGAAGATTGAAAGGCATAGTTGATTTTAGTAAACAGTAAATTTAATAATAAAGTTTGGGCTCATAAATGGATATGCTGAACATTTAGATAGTTTTATCTTATAGACTCTTTTGCAATGCCTTTTCATTTTTCTGAAATAATTTATCCATTTCCTTTTTGCGAATAAACCATGCTATTGTGAATGATGGAATAATATCGGTAAAGGGAATGATTTCTTCCAGAAAATTAAGTATACTACCAATCATGCCAAGGCGACCACCAAATAATTTAAAAAAAATATATGCCGAAATGGGAGCCCAAATCACATCGACAAATTCGCCCATTGCAGGAAAAATATAACTGGCCATACCAATCAAATCCAATAAAATGCAAATGCCAATATTGGGCAAAAGCAATTCTTTATTATTTTTATTCATCAGGCTTTAAATGTTTTCAATAAGCAATTCTCTTGCCATTTAAAAAATACTACTGCTGTTTTTATGGATGTTCGATTCATCTCAGGAACACTTTCTTTTCTTAAATTATTGCTTTTTTTTACAAATGTTTATTATTGGGGCTTTGTTTGTTAACAAAAATAGGGTTACAGAGAACAACTTTAGTACTGTTAATAAATTATAAAACAAGTTGTAAGCAAGCATCACCAGCATAAATTAATTGATTTACATTTTGTTGCAAAAAACATTAAGGATAAAACATATATACTATAACCGTATTTTATGAGTGATAATTTACATTTAACCTTGTGGTACGGCTGAATTTGCTTACTTTTGCACCTCAAAAAACAGCTATTACATTTTAGCACTTGTACAAACTAAAAAGTGTACTCATTTGCTACTTGTTAATAGTTAAAAGCTAAGTAATAATGAATATAAGAAACATCGCCATCATTGCTCACGTAGATCATGGCAAAACTACATTGGTTGATAAAATTCTGCATACCACGAATATTTTTCGTGATAACCAGGAAACCGGTGAACTAATAATGGATAGTAATGACCTCGAAAAGGAACGTGGTATTACTATTTTTAGTAAAAACGTATCAGTAAACTACAAAGGCGTTAAAATTAACGTGATAGATACTCCTGGTCACGCCGATTTTGGCGGTGAAGTAGAAAGGGTGTTGAAGATGGCGGATGGTGTGGTGTTACTGGTAGATGCTTTTGAAGGACCAATGCCACAAACACGTTTTGTATTGCAGAAAGCGTTGCAACTGGGTTTACGCCCGATTGTAGTAATTAATAAAGTAGATAAGCCAAATTGTCGTCCTGACGAAGTACATGACGCGGTTTTTGAATTATTTTTTAA
>JANXSK010000054.1 GCA_025352695.1 Ferruginibacter sp.
TCTATAAAACGCTCGATGAGGTAAGTGAATTTATAACCGAAGCAATAAAGTCATTAAATGCAGACAAGATAAAAACTACTTGTGGATTTCCATATATCTTCTCAGGAATAAATTGGACTAAGTAATATTTATATTTGGTATAACTTCTGTACCAAAGTGCAACAAAAAAGCAGCAGACACTTTTTCAAATTTTAGCGTGGAAGTAATAAGATGTTGGTTTATTATCTTTTTGTTTTATCTCACTCCCAAGCTCTCTTCGAAGGAGAGGAGGGACTGATTCTGAAAAAGCGCAGTAACTTTTTATAGCTGATAAACAGGTAAAAAAAGTGATCTATATAATTATCGCATTGTACTATAATGTTGGCAAGCCTTGAGCCAATGTAAAGAATTCTTTATACCACTTTAGTGCATAGGGTATTATTTCCCTTTTCCGGATAATATTATTGAAATGCTTTGCAGCATAATTTTAAGATCAAGCACTATAGAAACATTTTCAATATACATGATATCGTAGGGCATGCGTTGTATCATTTCTTCTAAAGTTGAGGCATAACCAAATTTTACCATTCCCCAACTCGTTAACCCCGGTTTTACTTTTAGCAAGTATTTATATTCGGGATGTTGTAGTACAATCTCGTCTATATAAAATTTCCTTTCTGGCCGGGGACCAACCAAACTCATTTCACCTTTAATAATATTCCATAATTGCGGTAACTCATCAAGCCGCCATTTACGCATAGTTTTTCCCCAGTAAGTTATACGTGGATCATTGTTGCTGCTCAACATGGGGCCTTGCTTTTCTGCATTTTCTACCATGCTTCTAAATTTGTAGATGATAAATGTTTTGCCTTTATAGCCAATTCTTTCCTGTAAAAAGAAGATAGTTCCGTGAGAAGAAAATTTAGTGCGGAATGCTGTATACACCAACAAAGGGGAAAGTAAAATAAGTGCAACAAAAGCAATTACAATATCTAAAATACGCTTGATATTTTTTTGCCAGGATGGTAGTAGGCCACTGTGTACATCGATTAAAGGCACTCCCATTACATTACTTGCATTTACCGAACCGCTAATAATATCAGCCGCATCTACAGTTATTTTTATGTTTACATCTTTATCACTAAGCTGTCTTAAAATAGTTGTTAGTAGTTCCCTTTCATTTTTTTCAACGGTAATTATTACTTCTTCAATAGCATTGCTGTCAATAATTTGATGAATCGTATTTAGATCATTGTATTTTTTTATATTATCAGGAAAGATGTAATTTTTATTACCGTTGGTGTTTAAAAAACTGGTAATCAAATAACCGGAATTTGAGTTTGTGTTGGAAAAAGATTCAAAAAACTGGTATGCATTTTTGCCAGCGCCTACCAGTAAAACATTAAAGAAAACTTTTTTTTGTTTTAGTTGCTTGTTAGCAATCCGCAACAACAGCAGTCTTGATAAAAGGGTTATAAAAAATACTGGTATCAGCAGGCTATAAAATTCTTCGTAATAATGAAAGTTGTTTTGCTGTGGATTTTTAAGGATAAAAAAGAACAATAAACCAGTGCAACCTATCAGACTAACGATTAACGTTCTAAAAAATTCTATGACAGCAGATTTATGGTAAACATCCGTGTAAGCACCACTTAAAAAATGAAAACTTACCCAGCCAATAATGTATAGGATTGCACCCGGATAGAATCCCGGAGGAATATAAAACTGATAATTATAAATAACGGTTCGTAAAAAATAAAAACAAATCCAGGTTAGTGTAGCACCCAATACATCAATAATAATATACCAACTGATATGTATACGAGGTTGCTTCAAGATTATGGTAAATGTATAAGAGTTTTAAAGTTATCTATTGATTACTGGCCTGTACCAATTTTATCTAAAATCTGGTGTGCTACATCCATGGCCCTAAAACCATCTAAAACATTTACCGGTGTATCTGTATTGTTTGTAATGGCATGGTAAAAAGCTTCCAGTTCCATCTTTATTGCATTGCCATCTTCAATAATTGGGTTGGCTATTGCAATTGTTTTTTTACCATTGTTTGTTTCAATATCAAAAGTAAAAACGTTGGTATCTCCAGGTGTATTTAATTTAATAACTTCTGTTTTCTTTTCTAAAAAATCTATACCAATATAAGCATCTTTTTGAAACAGGCGCATTTTGCGCATTTTTTTCATGGAAATACGGCTGCTGGTAAGATTGGCTACACAGCCATTGTCAAATTCTATACGTACGTTGGCAATATCCGGTGTATCGCTCATAACAGCCACTCCATTGGCGCTAATGAATTTTACATTGCTTTTAACTAGGCTTAAAATAATATCAATGTCGTGTATCATCAGGTCGAGTATTACACTAACATCGGTACCTCGTGGATTAAATTGTGCCAGCCGATGTACTTCAATAAACATTGGTTCAAGCGAATAATTTTTGAGTGCTAAAAAAGCAGGATTAAATCTTTCAACATGCCCAACCTGAAATTTTTTATTTGCTTCTTTGGCAAGCTTCACAAGTTTTCTTGCCTCGTCCATTGTATTTGCCAACGGCTTTTCTACAAATACATGTTTACCTTTTGTGATAGCCGTTTTGCATAATTCAAAATGAGCAATAGTAGGGGCTACAATGTCAACCGCATCGCAGGCATCCATCAATTGTTCAGGATCTTCAAATCTTTTAATATGGTATTTTTCAATAACGGCAAGGGCATTTTCATCGTTGGGATCAAAAAAACCAACCACTTCCACACCGTCAATTACCAGCCAATTGTTTAAATGAAATTTTCCTAAATGCCCAATTCCTAAAACGCCTACTTTAAGCATAGCAATATTCTTTCGTCAAAGATAAGACCCTAACATTTAATGAACAGTCAATATGTTTTGTATTAAATTTTTTGGACAAGTATTTTTAGTTACCATTTAATTAAATTAAGATAAATTGTATACCAGGTTTTAAAAAACAACAGACAGTATGTAGCATTCAATTCATCAAAATATATTACAAGCCTAAGAACAATTATTTTAGCGGGTAGCAACATTCTATCAATTCGTGTAATCCGATAACTATCGGATCGTGCAGTAAATATTTTATATATTTCCCTTCTTCAATTCTTCCACGGCATGGTTAACAGCCCTTGCAGTTAACGCCATAAAGGTAAGCGATGGGTTTTGTGTACCGGTAGAAACCATACTGCTACCATCTGTAACAAAAACATTTTTACAATGGTGCATGGCATTCCATTTATCCAGTAAAGAAGTGGCAGGATTTTTACCCATTCTTACGCCGCCCATTTCATGTATATCCAGGCCGGGAGCCTGCTTGCTGTCGTTGATTTTTATATTTTTGCAACCTGCTTTTGTAAGCATTTCTTCGCCTTGCTGTAAAAAATCTTTTAGTAGTTTTTCGTCATTGTCATCGTAGCTAATGGAGGTTACCAACTGAGGAATACCCCATTCATCTTTATCTGTTTTGCTCAGGTGCAAATGGTTGGCTTCTTTCGGAATGGTTTCGCCCTGCATCATCATGAATACGCCCCATCCTCCGGGTTCCGACATAGCATCTTTGTAAGCGCCACCAATAGTTGCTTTATTGCTGTCATCGCCTGTTCTTCTGCCTGCACTAAAATGTACCATGTATCCTCGCAGAAAATCCATTTCCTGTTTGTATACATTGCGAAAATTTGGCATCATGGCACCTGTTGGCTTACGTCCATAATAATATTGGTCGAGGTGTCCATCTACATCTGCAGTCAAGGTGCCACGGTAATTATGAAAGGCAACATATTTACCCAGCACGCCACTATCATTTCCCAATCCATTTGGAAAACGAGAGGAGGTTGAGTTCAATAAAATTAAATTTGAATTAAGTGTAGCAGCGTTTACAAAAATAATATTGGCAAAATATTCGGTAGTCACTTTGGTATGGGCATCAATTACCCGAACACCGGTAGCTTTTTGTTTTTGTTCATCGTAGATAATTGAATGCACTACTGAATCTGGCCGTAAAGTAAGATTGCCCGTTTTTGCAGCCCAGGGTAGGGTAGAAGCATTGGAACTAAAATATCCACCAAACGGACAGCCCCTGTCGCACATGGTTCTTCCCTGGCATTGCTGCCGTCCCTGGTCAAGATGTATTTGATTGGGTTTGGTTAAGTGTGCACAGCGGCCAATGATTACATTCCTATCTGCATAACTGCTGTTAATTTTTTGCTGAATTTCTTTCTCTACACTGTTTAATTCCCAGGGTGGTAAAAACTCACCATCGGGTAAAGTATCCAACCCATCTTTATTGCCGCTAATGCCTGCAAATTTTTCCACATGACTGTACCAGGGTGCCAGTTCATCATAACTTATCGGCCACTCAACAGCAAAGCCATCACGGCCCGGACCTTCAAAATCATACTTACTCCAGCGTTGTGTAGCCCTCGCCCACAATAAAGATTTGCCACCAACCTGATAACCACGTATCCAGTCGAAAGGCTTTTCCTGCACGTAGGGGTGTTGCTTATCTTTTACAAAAAAATGTTGGGTTGCTTCACTATATGCATAACATTTTGCTACTATGGGATTTTCTTTTTCTACCTGCAAAGGCATTTGTAAACGATGTGTAAAATCCCAGGGATCTTTAGTTGCAGTAGGATAATCTTTTAAATGCACCACATCTTTACCTCTTTCCAGCACCAATGTTTTTAAACCTTTTTCGCACAATTCTTTTGCAGCCCAGCCGCCACTAATACCCGAACCAATTACAATGGCATCAAAGGTATTTTTAGCAGCACCTCCGGAATTGATATTTACTTTTGTTGAATCGCCTGGCATATGATTTTATTTTTTGTCATTTGTGAGTAGTCGGTGCATAGTAGTTAGTGGTGAGTACATATTGAAAGCTCAAACTCAACCCTGACTCCACACTATTTATTTAAATATTCCCCTTTTTCAATTCCTCCACCGCATGGTTCACTGCCCTCGCTGTTAAAGCCATGTACAATATCGAAGGGCTTTGATTTCCAGTGCTCGTCATACAAGCACCATCTGTTACAAAAACATTTTTACAATGGTGCAAGGCATTCCATTTATCCAGCATAGATGTTTTGGGATCGTTGCCCATTCTGCAACCGCCCATTTCATGAATATCCAGTCCAGGAGCCTGTTTGCTGTCATTGTGATCAATATTTTTTACACCGGCTTTGCTAAGCATTTCTTCTGTTTGAGTAAAAAAATCTTTTAGTAATTTTTCATCATTGTCATCATAACCAACAGACGTTACCAGTAATGGAATACCCCACTGGTCTTTTTTATCTGTACTTAACCGAACATGATTTATTTCTTTTGGAATTGTTTCGCCCTGTACGTAAGCATATACATGCCATGGGCCTGCTTCTGTCATCGCTTCTTTGTACGTTGCCCCAATTTGTTCAGGGCAGCGATCTCCATCACCTCTCTGCCGGTAAGCCCCTGCAAAAGTCGTAAAGCCTCCAACAAAATCGGTATCTTTTTTATGCAGGTTTCTGTAATTGGCAATGATGGTATCTGTAGGATTGCGGCCATACACATATTTATCTTCAAAGCCATCAATGCTGCCATTCATCCAGCCCCGGTAATTGTGAAAGCAAACGTATTTACCAAGAATGCCACTATCGTTACCAAGCCCGTTTGGAAAACGTTTGGAAGTTGAGTTAAGTAAAATAAGATTGCTGTTTAAAGCAGACCCATTTACGAAAATTATTTTTGCAAAGTATTCTGTTTCTGCTTTTGTTTCGCTATCGATCACTTTTACACCAGATGCTTTTCCCAGCTTTTCATCGTAGATAATTGAATGCACTACAGAAAAAGGCCTGATGGTTAAGTTGCCGGTTTTAGCAGCCCACGGCAGGGTAGAAGAGTTGCTACTGAAATAACCGCCAAAGGGGCAACCACGCATACATAAATTTCTTGCCTGGCATTGGGCACGCCCTTGATCAATATGTATTTGATTGGGCTTTGTTAAATGCGCCCATCTTGCATGCACCAAATATCTGTTGCCATAGTTTTTTAAAAAACTATCTTTTAAATGTTGCTCCACCACATTCAAATCAAAAGGAGGTAGAAACTCGCCATCGGGCATCGATTCAATGCCATCTTTATTACCACAAATTCCAATAAATTTTTCTACATGGCTGTACCATGGCGCCACATCTTCGTACCGTATCGGCCAGTCCCAACCATAGCCAAATCTTTGAGGGCCCGTAAACTCAAAATCGCTCCAGCGTTGTGTTGCCCTTCCCCAGGTTAATGATTTTCCACCTACCTGATACCCCCGTATCCACTCGAATGGTTTTTCCTGTACATAAGGATGGTCTTTATCTTTTACAAAAAATTGTTGGTCATCTTCACCATAACCGGCTGCCTTCGATATCAAAGGGTTTTCATTCAATGTTTCCTTAGTAATTTTTCCCCGGTGTTTTAGTTCCCATGGATCTTTGGTGGCAGTTGGATAATCTTTGTTATGCACTACATCACGGCCTCTTTCCAGCACGAGGGTTTTTAAACCCAGTTCGCACAATTCTTTTGCTGCCCATCCACCACTAATACCACTGCCAATAACAATTGCATCATAGGTATTTTTAGCAGTACCTCCTGAATTGATATTTACTATCGTAGAATCGCCTGGCATCGTTTAGTTATTTGGTTTATGTAATCAGTTTTATAGTATTTCTTGAGTTATTACATTTTAAAATAGTATATTTTTTATAAGCTATATTTTTTTGGTCAACATTGTTGTGTCACTCTCTTTTACCACATAACAATTTGCAACTTTTATTACAGCATACAGCACATTTAATAAAAGTTTGTATAAATTAAAAGGACTGTTCGTTACATACTTTATGCTTCTTCGGGCATTTCATTCCAAAAGCCCATTTTGCTAAATTTTTCAATGCGTTGTTCGCAACGTTCGTCAGCAGGTATTTGTTTTAATTCTTTAATTACCGGAATTAAAAATTGTTTTAAAATTTGTGCCGCTTCATCATAATCCCAATGACTGCCACCTGCGGGCTCTGCAATAACGCCATCTACCAATCCAAAATTTAGCATGTCTTTACCTGTTAAACGCAATTGTTCTGCGGCTGTTTCTTTTTTATCCCAGCTGCGCCACAAAATACTGCTACAGCTTTCAGGCGATATAACAGTGTACCAGGTATTTTCCATCATAAATACCCTGTCGCCAACACCAATACCCAATGCACCGCCACTTGCACCTTCACCAATAACAACACAAATAACAGGTACTTTAAGGCGAATCATTTCAAATATATTTCTTGCAATCGCTTCACCCTGTCCTCTTTCTTCAGCTTCTAAACCGGGATAAGCTCCGGGTGTGTCAATTAAGGTAATGACAGGTTTATTAAATTTTTCTGCTAGCCGCATCAGGCGCAAAGCTTTACGATATCCTTCCGGATTAGCCATCCCAAAATTTCTTAATTGCCGCATTTTGGTGTTGATACCTTTTTGCTGTCCGATGATCATCACCGTTTCTCCATCCATATCAGCAAAGCCGCCAATCATTGCCATGTCATCCTTCACATTTCTATCTCCATGCAGCTCAATAAAATTGGTACACATTTTATTGATGTATTTTAAAGTATACGGCCTATCGGGATGCCTGCTTAATTGTACTTTTTGCCAGGGCGTAAGATTGGCAGTAAGGTCTCTTTTGGCATTAATAACTTTTTGTTCCAGAATTTGCACATAACCGGAAACATCTGTTTTATTTTTTTCAGCAGTAGTTTTAATTTGTTCTATCTGGTCGTACAAGTCTTTGATAGGCTTTTCAAAATCCAGAAATTGTCGTTTTTTAAATTCAGGCATAAGAGCAATTTACAGCTTTGTATTTAAGGGGTGAAAATAAATTATGTCCTGGTGCAAAAATAAGTCTTCAAAATATTTAATAAAAGTTTTGGCTTAAGAAATTGAAAAACATATCTTTGCAATCCCGAAAAACAAAATAAGATTTTAACGAATTTTATTGAAAAGTTTAAAAAAATGGATTGGTAGTTCAGTTGGTTAGAATGCCGCCCTGTCACGGCGGAGGTCGCGGGTTCGAGTCCCGTCCAGTCCGCATAATTTTGGTTAAAACCCGCTCTGGTAGCGGGTTTTGATTTTCTTGGTCTATTTCTTGGTCTATAATAACCTGATTTTACGAAGAACTTTACTTGTCTTTATCTTACTTTATATAGCTTGATAGATTAACAGTATAAGGTACAGATTACTCCTTAATTAAAAGTTTATATAAGCGTGACGCGTTTTGAAAACTCAAAGGCACAAAAAAGCAGTGTTTGAAACTGCTTCTGATAGAATCTATGCTTGCATCAATTGCCTGATATCGCTACCTAAAAAATACACTCTCGATCTTATTTTTACCCGTTTCAACTTCCCATGCTTTATCCAATCATAAATGGTGGGC
>JANXSK010000012.1 GCA_025352695.1 Ferruginibacter sp.
GATTGCATCATATCTTCTACCAACATGGCCAAATCATATTTTGGTTTCCATCCCAATTTGGTTTGGCTTTTTGTAGGATCGCCAATTAATAATTCTACTTCCGTAGGGCGGTAATATCTTGGATCTACCGCAACAATGGTATCGCCAATACTTAATGTGCAAGTCTTAATTCCTTTACTTTCAAGCAACGCCTTATCTATCTGTTCCACATATCCAACTTCCTGTTCCTGTTCGTCTTTAAAAGCTATTGTGATGCCTATTTCTAAAAATGCCATCTGTATAAATTTGCGGATGGTAGTGGTTACTCCTGTAGCAATAACATAATCTTCCGCCTTTTCCTGTTGCAAAATAAGCCACATAGCTTCTATATAATCTTTGGCATGTCCCCAATCCCGTTGTGCATTTAGGTTTCCTAAAAATAATTTATCCTGCATACCTAACACAATTTTGCTGGCTGCCCGGGTAATTTTTCGGGTAACAAAGGTTTCTCCCCTCAACGGACTTTCGTGGTTAAATAAAATACCATTGCAAGCAAACATATTATAGGCTTCTCTGTAATTAACCGTAATCCAATAGGCATACAACTTTGCTACTGCATAAGGGGAACGGGGATAAAAAGGAGTGGTTTCACTTTGCGGCACTGCCTGCACCAATCCATATAACTCCGAAGTAGAGGCCTGGTAAACCCTCGTTTTTGTTGTAAGTCCACAAATACGCAAGGCTTCTAGTATGCGTAAAGTACCTATTCCATCGGCATTGGCAGTATATTCCGGTGTTTCAAAACTAACATGCACATGGCTCATTGCTGCCAAATTGTATATTTCATCTGGTTGTGTTTCCTGAATTATTCGTATTAAACTACTGCTATCGGTTAAATCGCCATAATGCAATTTCAGGTTTACATTTTTTTCGTGTGGATCCTGGTATAAGTGGTCAATTCTATCTGTATTTATCAGCGAACTTCTACGCTTAATACCATGAACAAAATATCCTTTTTTTAGTAAAAATTCTGCTAAATAAGCACCGTCCTGACCGGTAATTCCTGTAATTAATGCAACTTTTGTCATAATTTTTAAATCTTATTTTATACCTTTTTATTTATTAGTATGGCTTATTTTTAAACAGCGTAACAAGATTAATTTTCAATGTTGTTTAGTTAAGAAACTTAAGTGGTGGATGAGGACATTTTCCCTGGCTGAACGCCCAAACTGATCTGCTCACCAAACCCTTAACTCAACAGCATTGAATTAACTTTTAAGTACTCCTTTTTTAACCCTATATTTTAACTGTTTTATATTGGTGAATATTTTTTAAAAACCAATCGTAGGTTTGCTGAACCCCTTGCTGCAAATCAATCTGATATTTCCATCCCAATTTTTCCAATTTTGAATTGTCCATTAATTTACGGTATGTTCCATCTGGTTTTGATGCGTCCCAAATTATTTCACCTTTGTGACCCGTAATTTTTTGTATTAATTCCGCTAATTCTTTAATCGTCAAATCTACACCTGTTCCCACATTGTATAAGTAATCCGGTAAAGGGTTTTCTACAGCAAACAACACAGCTTTTGCCATATCATCTACATGCAAAAATTCTCTCATCGGTGTACCAGTTCCCCAAAGGGTTACTGTTGCATGGTTGTTGATGGTTGCATCATAAAATTTTCTGACCATTGCAGGTAAAACATGCGAGGTTTCAAGATCAAAATTATCAAATGAACCATATAAATTGGTAGGCATTAAACTAACAAAATCTTTTTGGTATTGCTTTCTAATGGCCTCACAAGCTTTTACGCCAGTAATTTTTGCAATGGCATACCACTCATTGGTAGGCTCAAGGCTAGCGGTGAGCAAATATTCTTCTTTTAGCGGCTGCGGTGCTAATTTGGGATAGATGCAAGAACTCCCTAAAAAAATAAATTTATCTACCGCATTTTCATGGGCTGCATGAATGAGGTTATTTTGTATTAACAGGTTGTCCATCAAAAATTGATAGGGATAATTGTTATTGGCCAAAATACCTCCTACCCTTGCTGCTGCATCAATTACAACAGCAGGATTTTCTGTTTTAAAAAATTGGTTTACCTGTTCCTGGTTTCTTAAATCAAGTTCTTTACTCGATTTACCCATGATGTTGGAATAACCATGCAACTGTAAAATTCTACAAATAGCTGCACCTACCATACCATTATGACCAGCTACATATATTTTATTATCCTTTTTCATACAAGTTGATTAAAAAACTACCTCCAAAATAATTGGTTGATATTACTAACAACATCAGTAATTTTTAATTACAAAACGACCTGGTATTATAAATTGTACAACCAGGTAACCTAAAATCATTTATTTTTTTTTCCAAAAATTCTATTTAAAAACGATTTCCCTTTGCTTTTATTATCGACATACCCATATCCATATCCATAATTGTAACCATATTCATATCCCTTTCCGTAACTATAGCCCAATATCTTTTTAGTAATTATTCCATTAAATATGATATTTAAATTGGGCAGAATATTTTTTTGATGTACATCATTAATTACCTGCAACAAATTGCTATGTGTATAATCATAACGAACAAGGTAAAGGGTAACATGGGCTACACCCGCCAATATCTTAGCATCTGTTACTGCCCCAACAGGTGGTGAATCTATAATGATATAATCAAACTGTTGTTTTAAATAATTCATCAATTCTAGCAGCCTCGGACTACTTATTAATTCAGCAGGATTGGGGGGTATTTGACCTGATGGAATAATACTGAAATTTTCTATAGTTGGATGTACCTTAATAATGTCTTTTTCGCTGGCCATGTTAATCAGGTAATTACTTAACCCAGGATCCCGAACAATACCAAGTTCCTTACTGATTTTTGGCTTACGTAAATCAAATTCCAACAAAACCACCCTTGCACCTGTTAAACAAAGACTAACCGCTGTGTTGATTGATACAAAGCTTTTGCCTTCACCAGAAACAGAGGACGTAATTAAAATTACCTTGGATTTTTCTTTGGTGACCGCTGTAACATAATTTAAATTGGTTCTTAATTCTCTAAACTGCTCACCCAAAAGGTTTCGGTTACCAACGCCAACAACTACAGGAGTACCCGTTTCGCTTGGTTGATAAGATAGTTCTGCAATGATTGGGACAGGCACCTTATCTTCTATTTGCGATCTAAATAGTAATCGGTTATTAAAAAACTCTCTGAAATATATAAAAAATACGGATAAAATAAATGCCACCAAAGTACCGATAATATTGATTTTGGTTCCAACAGGCGCCACCAATCCAGCATCTTCAGGTTTTTCAATAACCCGATAATTAGGCAATATGGCAGCTGCTGAAATAGCAGACTCTTCTCGTTTTTGTAAAAGAAAGGTGTAAATAGCATTCTTAATTCCCTGTTGCCTGCTAATATCAATTAACAGTCTTTCTTTATAGGGTATTTTAGTTAAAGTACCCGTAAGCTTACTGTTTTGTGCCTGTAATTGCTGCCGACTGGTAGAAATGTCAAATTTTAAATTGTTGATGCTGCTGATAATACTGGGTTTTAATTTTGCAATCATATCCTCAAACACCGCAATTTGTGGATTTTTACTACCCGAAATCTGTTTCGTTTTTTCTAATTCAAATTCGGATTGATATAATTGATTGAGAAGACTCGTTAACATAGGATCTGCAGTTCCAAGTGTTGCAGGTACTGGATTATTGGTATTATTTCTATTATTTACATATAATTCAATTTGCTTTAAAACATCCATTTTAACATCCAATTCTCCAATTTTTGCATCCGCTTCTTTTATTTGGGTTAAAAATAAATTTCCCTCTGTCCCCAAATCAACAATACCTTCTTTTGTTTTATAATCCTGTAATTTTTTCTCTACACCCCCCAGTTCTTCTGAAATTAACCTTAGTCTTTCATCTAAAAAATTCAATGTGTTTTCTGAAATTCTACTTTTATATCCCACGGTGCTATTGCCATACATGGAGATAAGACTATCCAGAATAATTATTCCACGGTCAGATAATTCATCTGTATAAGTCAATTCTAAAATAGAAGATTGCTTTGAAATTGGCTCTATTTTTAAAGCGACCTTTAAGGAACTTACAACAGCACTTACCTTTTTTACTGTTACAAACCAATCATTACTTTCTGCATCTGTCGACTTATACGCTTTATTAATATGCCAACGAATATTTCCCACAGTACTTTTTACAAAAGTATCTACCGGAAAAATCATTTTGTCAAACCGAATTTTATTATTTACAATTTCCGCTTGTCCTGTAAAATTATCTTTTACAGAATCTGGTTGCTCCAACTCCAACGTAAAAGGCAAATTTTTAAAATATTGTCCTGATTTTATATACCCTTTCTGATTGTAAGTAACATTTAATTGTAGTTTGGATACAAGGCTACTCAACAGATCTCTTGAGCGTAATATTTCCATCTCCCGTTCTGTTTCCGCAGATATATCCTTATATTGAAATTGCATAATCTCCAGCATATTGGTACTTTTTTGCTGGGTATCATCATTTACAATCAACCTTGCTTTGGCTGCATACAGTTTTGTAGCATATCTTAAATATAATTTAGAGCAAAATAGTCCAATAATTACTGCTAAAATTACCAACGGTACGTATGGTATAATTCTGAAAAAAAGTTGTCCTATCGCTTTTTTTTGCTCAAGGCTGTTGTCATGTTCTTCAAAATCTTGAATGTTGTTGGCCATTATAACCTTATTATTTAATTATTTGGTAAGATATATTATTGTAGTAATTAAAGAAAGCCCCACCGCTAATATGGACATATATTGCGGGATACCCGTACGTGAAACAAAGCTTGCTTTAACTGGTTCTACATACACAACATCATTTGTTTTAAGATAAAAATAGGGTGATTTAAATAGGTCTTTAGACAAAAGATTTACTCTAGCATATGTTCTTTCTCCATTGATTTCCCTTATTACCAAAATATTATTCCTTTTACTCAATTCGGTCAAATCTCCCGCCATACTTATTGCCTCAAGAATAGTTGTGCGTTCATTGGTCATAGCAAAACTCCCTTTGTTTCTAACCTCTCCCAAAACTGAAAAATGGTAATTTAAAAACCGAACATTCACAACAGGATTTTTTGTGTAGTCTTTATACAAATTTTTTAGTGTGTCTTCTAATTGAGAGCGGGTCAATCCTTGTGCCTGCACTTTCCCCACATAGGGTATTTTTATTTTCCCGTCTGCCTCTACCAAAAAACCAACTGCCCCAAGGCCAATTTGTGTCGATACGCCACCTGGTCCGGAACCTGTGCCCACTGCAGAATTAAGCGCTACTAAATCAAGTGGATTGCTGCCGCCCACCGTAATCCAAAGCTGGTCATTTTTCTGGATGGGATTTTCAAAATTTATTTGAGCAGTTTCCAAACTTCCTGTATTGCTCTCCTTTAAATCATTAAAGTAAGTAACTTTTTTAGTAGAGGTGCAGGAAAACATAGTGAATGCAATTACTGAAAACAGTGTAAAAAGCAGTCTGTGTTTAATTAGCTGGAGCATAAGTAAAATAAAATTGATTAATGTACAAAGGGCAAAATTTAAATTAGTTACTGATCGTTTTTTACAATTTTTAAATCAATGCTATTTAACTAAAGATGATTTACTTTTTAACCATCATCTACTACAAAGAAGTTAAAAGGTTGTAACTAAACGGGATAAATATTTGGTTTGTTTTAATTGAAAACAAATAATTAAATACTAGTATTAAACTACAAGGAAAACTAATGTTTACCAAAACTAAAACATTAAATAAATAGGCGTAAAATCAAATTTTTTACATGGCTTCGCCGAACTCAATCACATTAGATTGAATTTATTTTAAAACCATTTTAAGCAATACAATCCAAAAACTTATTTAAGTATTACAATCATTAATGTATTTTGAACTATTCAAATATCTTACGGATTGTGTAAATAGGTTATTGGTTACGGTTTTTGCACTGGTTAATCAATTAACCGTTTAAGAATATATGGATAAATTTTATACGGAATATTGTGCGCAAAAGTACTTGTTTCTTCAATAAATTGAAAATATAATCTATTGCAAATTAATGATTGACATATTGATAATATATTGAATTATATTATTTTAAATACCTGCTTCTTAGCTAGTATTTACTTCGGCTAATGAAATATTAACTAGTATGGGTGGGAATTTTGCGTTAAAAATTCGGCAGATTTTATGGAATTAAAATATTTGTAAATCCGTCTTTTAAAATGAGAATTTTATTAGCTGTTTAATATTATTGAACTATGCAGGTATTTTTTAATAAATAAAATTAGTATCGAAGAAGTGCTAAAAATGGTTTATTAAATTTATTTTTTCGAGGTGTAATTTCTATATTGAAATGTATATTTATTTCGAATTAATTGCAGCATGAAATAATTTTTGTATTTAAAGCCTTTTTTAATCGCAGGTTTTTAAAATAAAAATTATACGTAGTAAAACTAAAGTGGTAAAAATCTAATCAATCGTTTCTGTAAATCTTACCCAATTTGTACCATTGTAAACCCTTAATCCAGGAGTATTATCTGTTTGATATACCAGTAAGCCTGCGGCAGGTGTAGCAATTGCATCTCTTTGTGCTTTTGTTAAGCGAGGTAATAAGAGCCCCTTTGTTGTGCTATTAATATCTAATTGTGCAGATGCATTGGGTGTTGAAGTATTGATTCCTATCTGGCCCTTAAGAGAAGTTAGCAAAATAGCATCACTGCCTAAAACAACTGAATTAGATCCTAAGCCAGTAGCGTTGTAACCAATTACGATTTGGTTGGTTTGATTATTTGCCAGGGCTTTTGTATTTGCTCCAATAAAAACGGAATTATCTGTAATAGTGTTGGGTGTAGTTCCATCAGTTAAATACTCGCCTGCAACACTTCCAACTGCAGTACCAAAGCTTCCCGTAGAATTGTAAGAAAGTGCCTCAAAACCTAATGCTGTATTATCATTTCCAGTTGTATTACCATACAAAACGATATTTCCCATACCTGTACTACGACTACCTGTTGAATTGAGGGCAAGTGCTCCGCCACCAAGTGCATTCAAATCTTTTCCTGAGGTATTAGAAAAAAGCGCATATATACCTACAGCTATATTCCTTATAAAATTACCAGATCCTTTACCAATGGTCATTCCATTAACCAATAAATCATTTGTAAAGGTTTTAATGCCAGCAATTGATTCTGCCCCAGCCTTGTGAACCAATAAAGAAGTATCTACCGTTGAACCACCAAATGACAAACCTCTCCATCCAGTGCCAGTATAAATAAATATCCTGTTTAAACTATCTATGTTGGTAACCAACAATCCACTAGCAGGGGTGGCTATTGCATTCATTTGTGCCGTTGTTACACGTGGTATTAATACCCCTTGTGTAGTACTTGCAATGTCAAGAATTGTTGCAGGTGTTGTTGTACCAATGCCAACATTCTGGGCTTTTGCAACTACTGATAAAAAAAGTATTCCTGCTAAAACGAATAAATGTTTCATATTTCAGATTTTTTGGTTCAAATATAGAAAACTAAAGCCATATTGCAATTCAGGAAAAGTATTTTATTATAAGCATTTAAATTTATTTGTAGAAAAATTACGAATAGCACATAGGGGTGTTTCTAAAAAATATCTAATTCTATAAATACATTGCAACTATCAAATTATTTTCAGAATGTACTATAAGGCTATTTTAATTTATCAACCAATGCAGTTTAGTTATTGATATTATTGCTTTTTTAACTTCAACTTAATTAACCTCAAAAGACAAGAAAGATCTTTATAAAGTAAAATACAGTGATTTATTTTGGGGAATAAGTTAGTGCCCTAAATGTTTGTCTTTTCATTTTAATAAATGGCACTTCAAGCAATTTCCAAGATAAAAAGGCAATAAAATAAGTTACAACAAGTACAATACTTAAATAATAAAAATTGCCAACTATCTTTAATTGAACTAAGATTCCTACAACTAAACCATGATAAATATAAACGCCATAAGAAATATCATTGCCTTGTAAAATTTTGTTTGATAAACCTGAAAAACTGTAGGCTATAGATATCATACAAATTCCTAAAAAAAGGTTTCCAAAAACCATCAATACAGCATTGGGAGGTATTAGAAAACTATACAATAGATAACCTATAATCCAAAACAGTCCTTTATTGCGTAGAACTTTATATTTATAAACTTGAAATCTTTGAAGTAAAACACCCAATAAAAATAAATACAAGTGAGGTATAAAACTATATCGCAGCAATTTCTGAATAGTGGATTCTGATAAATGTGCAGTGGAATTGTAATTGGTGATATAATAAGCAATCAAACAGAACAATAAAAAAAGTATTGAAATAATGATTGTTTTAATAAGCTCTTTAGAAGTAATTTTTGAATTGACATAATAAATTACAGGAAGTAGAATATAAAATTGAAGCTCAACAGGAATTGTCCATAGACTGCCATTATAAGAACCAAATCCATAAATTTTTAAAAAAAAGGGGGTATATATTATTCCAACACACTGCGCTAAAAACCATCTAATTCCCGGCCAATTCAAAAAATTTATATTAGCTACAAAATAAATTGTAAAAACACTTAAAATAATGCAAGCCCAAAGTGCCGGGTAAATTCTCAATATTCTATTTCTGAGGTAATTTTTTAGTTCAAAATGCTCTTCAATGGAAGCAGAAATTAAGAATCCACTAATCACAAAAAATATTGGAACTCCTTTTAAAGGGCCAATTAAGTTTATCCATTGAGAACAACCTTTAATTTGTAAATGCGATATTGAATGAAATATTAGTACCTGTGTAGCCGCAAATAGCCTGATAAGATCAAAATTATTTATTTTAAATTCTTTTGCATTCATCATTTTTTTAACTTGAAATTACCCTTACTTTCTTAAAAAATTACTAAGCAGATTTGAGTTAGTTCTATTAGTTAAACATGCTAGGCAACTAAAAGCAACATATTATTTAGGTCAATAATACTATATAAAATTAGCTAACAATGGAGCTGTGGCAGCCTAGATAAAAAAAGTAACATTATAACTTGTAATACATTAAAAAAGAGATCGAAAGCAGGTTCATTTAGCTACCACAAGAAATATTAACCGGAATACTATTAAGTGGAGGCTTCCCTTTTAATGATAAATATAGCGGAGAGTAAGAGATTCGAACTCTTGATACAGTTACCCATATACACACTTTCCAGGCGTGCTCCTTCAACCACTCGGACAACTCTCCTTTTTAAGGATCGCAAAAATACAGCATCAACATTTATAAGCCGAATATTTTTTCTGCATTGGCTGTAGTGATGGCCGCCACTGCTTCAACAGGCAACTGTTTTATTTCTGCAATTTTTGCCACTATATATTTTAAATAACTACTTTCATTTCTTTTACCTCTAAATGGAACCGGTGTTAAATAGGGGGCATCTGTTTCCAGTACCAGATTTTCCAAATCAATTTTTGTAAGTACTTCGGCTAATCCTGTATTTTTGTAAGTAACTACACCTCCAATACCTAAATAAAATCCTGTATCAATAATCTCTTTGGCACTCTCGTAACTTCCACTAAAACAATGAAAGATGCCTCTCAACCCTTTTGATTGATATTCCTTTACAAGATTTATGGTTTCCTGCATGGCATTTCGTGTATGAATAACGATAGGATAATTGTATTGAACTGCCCATTCAATTTGCAATCTAAAAGCATCATATTGTTCAGTTGCAAATGTTTTATCCCAATAAAAATCAAGTCCAATTTCTCCAATAGCAGCAAATTTTCTTTTTACAAGCCATTTATGAACAATTGCTAATTCGGCTTTGTAATTTTCTTTTACATAGCAAGGATGCAAGCCCATCATGGCAATACATTTACCTACATATTGTTCTTCCAATGCTAACATGGCAGTAATGGCTGAACTATCAATACCGGGCAGGTAAAATTTTTGAACCCCCTCCTTTAGTGCATTTTTTATTACGGTTTCTATATCCCCGGTAAATTCTTCCCCGTACAGATGACAGTGTGTATCAGTTAAAATCATATTGTATAAAATTAAATTTACCTGACGAATTAAAAAACTCTTTCAATATTTTAAAAAGTATAGATTGAACGGACCTATTTAGAAACCAAAATAAGACTTGATTATCCTTATTAATATTATAAAGCAACGGGAGATTACAATTCAAAAAATAATGTTAAAATAATTATTGCTAATTCAAAAACAACTTTGTACATTGCAAACAGTTTTCATAGGGTACGGATTAAAAACGGGCCAGGGTTTCTACCCCGGCCCAATTTTTTAACCAAGTTCTGATTTCTATAAAACATTTCTATACCCATTTCACCCAATAATTTTTTCAAACTGATATCCCTGTTCTGTAAAATGAGCCAATATTTTGGGTAAAGTAAATTGCATTTTTGCAAACGCTTTTCCACTATCATGAAAAACGACTATCGAACCGCTACCAGTATTGCTTATTACATTATGTAAACACTTATTACTTGAAATGCCTGCATCAAAATCACCACTTAAAACAGACCACATAATTATTTTAAACGGTGATTGTTGTTTTAATAGAGCGCTTATTTGCTTAAATGTGATTTTTCCATAGGGTGGTCGAAAGAGATTGGTATCTATTAAGTGCTGTGCCTGCATTATATTTTCCATATATAATTGCGTATTTGTTTTCCATCCATTTAAATGATTAAATGTGTGATTTCCTGCTGCATGACCTTCTTCAATAATCCGTTTATAAATATCCGGGAAAGCCGCTATGTTTTTTCCAATGCAAAAAAATGTAGCCTGTGCATTGTATTTTTTTAATTCATCTAAAACAAATGAAGTAGCTACCGGATGTGGACCATCATCAAAACTTAGGTAAATAATTTTTTTTGTTGTATTTATTTGCCAAGTGCAGGAAGCATATATTTTTTTTAACCAGCTAGGCGTTTTACAAAAATAAATCATACGATACTATTTATCCTTTCTATAAATGGTCTTTTCTATTATAATATATACTTATGTTTTTAAAATTACTTGTACAAAACTAAAGTAATAAAATACATCCTATTTAACTGGCATAAAATACCATTACAAATAGACATAAAAAAAGGCTATTAAGTAATAGCCTTTTTTTATATTTATAAATCAATTTTAATAAGGTAAAATAACAGTTTTAGTTTGGCCATTAACTGCTTTCCATATTGCTTTAAAATAATAAGTTCCTGTACCAGGACATGCCGAAGGTTCGCCGGCAGCATTTAATCCAAATATAACTACCACATCGGCAATTAATTTACCATGGGTAACTTCACCACTAACCAACCGGAAATTACAATCCTGGCGAATAACAAGCGGTTGACTGATAGCAGTAACAAATGCATTTCCAAAACGATTTGTTCCCCACTCTGATATACCAGTTACTGCGCCTTCAGTATGCGTACCAGTTGTAGTTATAACAATTCCATTATTAAAAGTAAATACCCTTTTTTTAGCAACCTGCCAGGTTCTACTCGTGCCATTGTCAAATGTTATAGAAAGATCGCTACCATTTATTGTATGCGTAATAGTACCCCTTGTTGCTAAATCAGCAATGCGGCCACCCGTTACATTGGTAATTGTTTTAGTACCATTGACGGTAATACTTTTGTTATCCTTTATCCTTGTAATTTTAAGGTTCTGGATATTTATAGTTAATACTGCCCCTACAT
Organism: Ferruginibacter sp.; assembly: GCA_025352695.1. Classification (GTDB taxonomy): domain Bacteria; phylum Bacteroidota; class Bacteroidia; order Chitinophagales; family Chitinophagaceae; genus Ferruginibacter. The sequence goes on from JANXSK010000012.1 coordinate 11,754, forward strand.
CTTTAAAATGCGTTGCTAAAGGAATTGAAATTACAACGACTCCTGTAAATAAACGATTTCCTGAGCAACTTAAACCATTGTAGGTAACGGTTATTTTTCTAATGCCATTAGAAGAGTCCGCTACAGTAGTGGCATTACAAAGTGTTCCTAACGCATTTTCAATTTTGCCATTAAAAGCAGCATTTCCTTCTATTACCACATTGGCATCATTGGCAATTGCATCTACTTGTGTTGAAACGTTTGACTGGTCATCTGCCTGTGCGGCAATTTCGGTGGTATTATCTGCAGTAGCGGGGGTTGTGTCTGTTTTTTTACAGCTAATAAATGCAACAGCCATTATTAGTGTTGCCGCAGCGATTAAACGGATTTTTGATTGCATGATTTTTGGTTTTTTTTATGAACGATTTTTTATAGATGATTATTTCGTATTGAAGTTTAATTATGGTTTAATTTTTCCTTTTGGACTATAACTCCTTAAAAAATTAATTAATCAGTTTATCAGTTAAGGATATTTTACTTTTTAACAAACGTTAAACGTTTCCAAAGAAGAGATAATCAGTTAACTAAGCAGCATTGAATCCTTATCTTAAAACAAACAACCGATGCATTAAATAAAAATGCATGGCTTCACTATTTATTGGCTTCCTATCTTTGTACTATGTCACAAAAAGTTAGAGTAAGATTTGCCCCTAGCCCTACCGGAGGTTTACATTTAGGCGGCGTGCGTACTGTTTTATTTAATTATTTATTTGCCAAAAAACATAGTGGTGATTTTATTGTAAGGATAGAAGATACTGACCAATCAAGATTTGTGGTGGGTGCTGAAACTTATATTTTTGATTGCCTCAAATGGTGTGGTTTAACCCCCGATGAAAGTGTAGTACACGGCGGCCCGTATACCCCATATCGCCAAAGTGAAAGAAAAGTTATTTACCGGCAATATGCTGAACAATTAGTAAAAAACGGCCATGCCTATTATGCTTTTGATACGCCTGCAGAATTGGAGAAAATGAGGGAGCTATTAAAAACAAAAGGTAGTAGTAGTTTACAATACGACCATCATGTTCGAATGAGTATGAATAACTCCTTACGCCTGCTTGCAGAAGAAACACAACATTTACTTGATGCAGGAACGCCTTATGTTATCCGAATTAAAATTTTACCTAATGATTTTATTCCTTTCAAAGATTTAATTAGAGGTGATATTAATTTTGATACCAATACAGTAGATGATAAAGTATTATTGAAAGCAGATGGTATGCCTACTTATCATTTAGCAGTTGTAGTGGATGATTTTTTAATGAAAATTACCCATGCATTTCGTGGAGAAGAATGGCTGCCTAGTGCACCGGTGCATATTTTATTGTGGAAACATTTGTTTGGGTTAGATGTTATGCCGCAATGGGCACATCTACCCTTAATATTAAAACCTGATGGCAATGGCAAACTGAGTAAAAGAGATGGCGATCGATTAGGATTTCCAGTATATGCAATGGATTGGAGTGACCCGGGCACAAACGAAATAACAAAAGGTTTTAAAGAAATAGGATTTTTACCCGAAGCATTTATTAACCTGTTGGCAGTATTGGGATGGAATGATGGAACCGAACAGGAAATTTTTTCAATGGAAGAATTAATTGAAAAATTTAATATTGAAAAAGTACATAAGGGTGGTGCTAAATTTGATTTTGAAAAAGCAAAATGGTTTAATCATGAGTGGATTAAAAAGCTTGCTGTAGCGCATTATTATCAAAGGGTAAAGAATATTTTTGAATCGAACGGCATCGACATTACAGATGAAAATTATTTAAAAAAGGTGATGGAACTGGTAAAAGAACGATGTACGTTATTACCTGATTTTTATACACAGGGAAGCTTCTTTTTTAGGGCCCCGGTTTCAATTGACATTGCTGCAATACAACCAAAATGGGACGATAAGAAAAACCTATTTTTTATTGAACTTTTAAAAACATGGGAATTAAGTACCCTTTGGGATGCTACAGATCTGGAAGTAAGCTTTAGGGAAATAGCCGCCGCCAATCAATTAAAAACAGGTGAATTAATGCTTCCCCTGCGCATTATGCTTGTGGGTGGTAAATTTGGGCCTGGGGTTTTTGAAATTGCTGGAACCATTGGCAAAGAAGCAACCATTACAAGGATAGAACATACCTTATCTTTAATCGAATAATTATTGTATAATAGCTAAATTATGACAAGACCTATACGAGTGCTGGTAGCTAAAGTTGGCCTGGATGGTCATGATCGGGGCGCTAAAATTATTGCCACCGCCTTACGGGATGCTGGCATGGAAGTAATATATACAGGATTAAGGCAAACCCCTGAAATGGTTGTAAATGCGGCCTTACAAGAAGATGTTGATGCAATTGGCATTAGCATCCTCAGCGGTGCACACAATACTGTTTTTCCTAAAGTAATTGCACTAATGAAAGAAAAAGAAATGGATGATGTACTACTAACAGGTGGTGGCATTATTCCTGAAGAAGATATAATAGCCCTGAATAAATTAGGAGTGGGAAAGTTATTTGCACCTGGTACAACTACTACTGACATTGCGATATACATAAAAGATTGGGTTAAAACGCATAGGAATTTTTAAATTTCGATATAGAAAAGAATAAAAATATTTATAAAAATGAGCTATTCAACCCTACTTACTAATTTAGAAAACGGTATTTACACTATCACCATCAATCGACCTGACAAACTAAATGCTTTGAACAAAGAAGTGTTTACCGACCTGGAAAAAGCTGTAGAAGAAATACAAAATAACGCTGCCATTAAATCCGCCATCATCACAGGCGCAGGATCAAAAGCATTTGTTGCCGGTGCTGATATTACAGAGTTTAGCGGTTTAAGTAAAGTCCAAGGAATGTCTTTAGCCAAACGCGGTCAGGATATATTTTTTAAAATAGAAAATAGTACAAAACCCATCATTGCCGCAGTAAATGGATTTGCGCTGGGCGGTGGCTGTGAGTTAGCGATGGCATGTCATTTTCGTATTGCGAGTGACAATGCAAAGTTTGGCCAGCCCGAAGTAAACCTTGGGTTAATACCCGGCTATGGCGGTACGCAACGATTAACGCAACTGATTGGAAAAGGCCGTGCTATTGAATTATTGATAAGTGGAAATATCATTGATGCCTCCACTGCATTGCAATATGGTCTGGTTAATTATGTTGTACCCTCTGCTGAATTATTAAACAAAGCAATTTTAATATTATTGGTTATTAACACAAAAGCACCATTGGCAATTGCAGCCAGCATAAAAGCTGCCAATGCGGTATTTAATGAGACGAGCAATGGCTATGCAACTGAAATAAATGCTTTTGGTGAATGCTTTGATACAGAAGATATGAAAGAAGGTACCAACGCCTTTTTAGAAAAAAGGAAAGCAAATTTTATTGGAAAATAATTACCATATTTTTTATAAATAAAATTGAAGTTTATTAATTTTTAGGCTTTTCTATTAGTTGCTCATCAATCAAATAAGTTTCTACTTCAGCAATTTTAATACTCCGTTTACTTTCTTCAAAACCAATAAAAATATCATCTGCTTCCCTTGCTGCAAAAGTAATGATTCTTTTATGGCCAATAGTAGTTTGCATAAAACGCTCCTTTTTATCTTTCCGCTTAATCTCTATATAAAACTTTTTAACAGACTGTCCGTCTTTAATCAACTCTTTTAATACAACACAATTAACATTGGTTGGTTTGTTAAAATGAAGCTGTATTTTTTCTTTTCCAATATCTTTTATTTCTACAAAAGTTGTTGGATTTTTATCATTTACAAGTGCTTTACGTTTAATTAAATTAACTGAGGTTATGGTCGCAACTGCATTAAGCGAAAGATTTATTTTAAAATTTTTGATTCTTAAATTTTTAAATCTAACCAGTGCTGCCGAATCATTTTCATTTAACAATCCCCTGCGGTCAGGTGGCACATTCAATAATAAAGTTGCACCACGGCCAACTGATTTTAAGTACAGCTCAAATAACTGTTCCGGTGTTTTTACTTTACTATCTTCTTCTTTATGATAAAACCATCCCGGTCTTATACTTACATCACATTCCGCAGGTATCCAATTTTTGCCATTTATATTACCACTATTTAACGTATCAGAAGCGGGTGCCCCAAGCCCTGCACTAAAACCGGCCGTATCCAATGTGTTCCAGTTGGTTTCACCGGCTATTCCACTTTCATTACCTACCCACCTAATATGCGGACCAATGTCACTAAAAATTACTGTAGTTGGGGAAAGTTTTTTTACTGTTTTCTTAAACCTATCCCAATCATACACCTGCTTCTTTCCATTCGGTCCTTCCCCATTCGCCCCGTCCCACCAAAGCTCCCAAATATGGCCATAGTTGGTAAATAATTCTGTCATCATATTTACAAATACTTCGTTGTATTTTTCTGTTCCATAATCGGGATGATTTCTATCCCAAGGTGAAATATACACCCCAAATTTCAATCCATATTCTTTACATGCTGCAGACAATTCTTTCAACACATCTCCCTTACCATTCTTCCATTTACTTTCTCTTACTGTGTGAGAAGAATATTTACTTGGCCACAAACAAAATCCATCATGGTGTTTAGCTGTGATGATGATACCCTTAGCACCAGCAGCCTTTGCAACCCTGCACCATTGCCTGCAATCTAAATTGGTAGGATTAAAAACTTCTTCCTTTTCTGTTCCCTTACCCCATTCTAAATCAGTAAATGTATTGGGACCAAAATGCGTGAAGAGATAAAACTCCATATCATGCCATTGTAACTGTTGCGGAGTTGGTACAGGTATTTGTGCAGTTATCAATTGCAAACAAAAAATTAAAGAACAGGCTGTGGCAAAAATTTTCTTCATCATTTTTTTTATTACAAAATATTTATAAAGTAGTTTCATTAATTCTTTCCAATGGATTCATTATATATGTCAGCATGGTATTATCTGCTAGCAGTTCCACTACTCTAAACCCTTTATATTCAGTACCCCAATTACCGCCAAAATGTGCATCAAATATAAAGGGTATTTCATTCTTCATCTTTATTCCTTCTTCATCATGATCATGTCCATTAAATACTGCCTTTATATTTTTATGCTTTGCAAAAACGTCAAATAATTCCGGACAGTCAACTGCATTATTCGTTTGTTTTCCGGGGTTGATGTGTATAAAAATAAAAATATTTTTCTGTTGATGATGCTCTTCCAGTTTTGCGGTCATCCATTTTACATCTGGACATAAATAACTACCCTTTTCATCAGATGTAGTAGCTATTAAAAAAGTATTTTCTTTAATAGTAAAATCAAGATTCACCGGCATGTTCCAGATAAATTCCCATTCCTGCGGAGAAACATGGTCATGATTTCCCTGACTTACATAATAAGTTGGCTTTAATTTATCCAATACCTTTTTTGCTGCCGGGTAATGTCTTTTATCATCATGAATAATATCACCATTGATCATACAAAATGCAAATGGGTTTTTGGTATGTTCCTGATTAATTATGGCAACCAGGGTTTCAAAATATTTTTCATATTCCGTATCCGGCTGTCCATAATGCCCGTCTGATGCCACTACAAATCGCAATTTAACTTTTTTCTTTTGCCATTCTTCCACATACAATTCCGTAGCTTCAAGAATATTTCCATTTGTTAATAAAATAGCAACCGATGATGCATATTTTGCAAATTCCCGCCTATTCATATTTTTATTAAATTTAATTTTTTCTTTAATCAACCCCATTAATTATCTATCTAAATCGAAAGATAATTATACATGATAATAATATAGTAAATAATAAATTATCTTTTACCATCAAAGTTTTGATTAAAATAACAGCCTTCCTTTTTAAAGATTAAAATAATTTAATTATAACCATAAACTTTATAGTTAAGCTGTAAAATAAAGGTAAAAGATAGTGATTTCATCTTTCAATAATTAACTTTGCAGCGAACTATTAACAACAAAAAAATAGTAATATGGAATATAGAATAGAAAAAGATACAATGGGTGAAGTAAAAGTGCCTATTGATGCCTATTATGGTGCACAAACACAGCGTAGTATTGATAATTTTAAGATTGCGCAGGATATTAATAAAATGCCCAAAGAAATTATTAAAGCATTTGCATATTTAAAAAAAGCAGCAGCATTAACCAACCTTGATGCTGGTTTGTTGCCAAAAGAAAAATGTGACCTGATAGGAAAAGTGTGTGATGAAATTCTGGAAGGGAAATTAGATGATTATTTTCCATTAGTAGTTTGGCAAACAGGCAGTGGCACACAAAGTAATATGAACGTAAATGAGGTCGTGGCTTACCGTGGTCATGTAATAAATGGAGGTAAACTTGCCGACAAAGAAAAATTTTTACACCCCAATGATGATGTTAATAAATCGCAATCCAGCAATGATACTTTTCCTACGGCTATGCACATTGCAGCTTATAAAATTTTAATTGAAACTACGATTCCCGGCATTGAAATATTAAGGGACACTTTAGCTGCAAAAAGTAAGGAATATATGCACGTAGTAAAGATTGGCCGTACACATTTTATGGATGCCACTCCTTTAACTGTTGGGCAGGAATTTAGTGGGTATGTTTCTCAATTAAATCATGGATTAAAAGCCATTAAAAATACACTGGCGCATTTAAGTGAACTTGCGTTAGGCGGTACTGCAGTTGGCACAGGAATCAACACACCCGAAGGCTATTCCGTTAATGTGGCTAAACATATCGCCACATTAACAGGTCTGCCTTTTATAACGGCAGAAAATAAATTTGAAGCATTGGCTGCACATGATGCCATTGTAGAAACACATGGTGCTTTAAAAACAGTGGCGGTAAGTTTGATGAAAATAGCCAATGATATTCGTATGTTATCATCCGGACCTCGTTCGGGTATTGGAGAAATTTTTATTCCTGATAATGAACCCGGTTCTTCCATCATGCCAGGCAAAGTAAACCCAACCCAATGTGAGGCGTTAACTATGATTGCTGCACAGGTAATGGGCAATGATGTTACCATCGGCATTGGTGGCAGCATGGGACATTTTGAATTAAATGTTTTTAAACCTGTAATGATATTTAACTTTTTGCACAGTGCAAGACTGATTGGCGATGGCTGTATTTCGTTTAATAATAAATGTGCCATTGGCTTAGCGCCGATAGAAGCTAATATTAAAAAGCATGTTGATAACAGCCTGATGCTTGTAACTTCCCTCAATACTAAGATTGGTTATTACAAAGCTGCTGAAATAGCTCAGACAGCTCATAAAGAAGGAACCACACTAAAAGAGATGGCAGTAAAACTTGGCTATGTAACATCAGAAGAATTTGATGCCTGGGTAATTCCGGCCAATATGGTGGGTAAAATAAATTAATGGAAATTTCTAAATATATAAAAGGGCATCTAAGTAGATGCCCTTTTATATTTGAATAAAATAAAAAAATTATTGTACCTGCACATTATCGTTTACAAGAGCACCTGTTTCTAATGTATCGTTTGTTTTATTATCCATGTGTTGTTTAAGAAAACGCTTTTGAAAAACTAAAATCGTAATTACACCAGTAGATATTGAGGCATCTGCTAAATTAAATATTGGGCGAAAAAATTCAAATTCGTCGCCACCCCAAACGGGCACCCATTTTGGAAAATGAGCATTCCTTATTATAGGAAAATAAAGCATGTCTACAACCTTTCCATGTAAAAAACCGGCATACCCATTTTTTGGGAATAATGCTGCCAAATGACCGGGATCGCTTCCTTCAAAGATTAATCCATAAAACATACTGTCTATCAAATTACCAAGCGCTCCTGCAAAAATTAATGCAGCACAAATTATAAACCCTTTGTTATATTTTTTCTTAATACTATTTCTCAAATACCATACACCAAAAATAACTGCACCTAAGCGAAATAAGGTAAGGATCATTTTGCCAGCTTCACCTCCAAATTTCCATCCATAGGCCATCCCTTCGTTTTCTACAAAATAAAGGATAAACCAATTGCCCATTATATTGTGTGATTCACTCAATAAGAAATGTGTTTTGATATAAAACTTTAAGACCTGATCGGCCAATACAACTAAAAGAATGATGAATGTTACGTGTTTTGCTTTCATAATTGGTCGCAAAGATAATCTCCTATCTCTTAAAGGAATAACATTTTTTGTATATTTTTAAGCCTTTCCCATATTAAAATGTGTAGGAATTTTAACCAACAAAATTAAACGCATGAGCGACTGTACGTCAATCTATTCTTCAAAATAAACCCGTTTTACCCGCTGAGAAATTCCGGTTAAAATTTCATACGGTATTGTGCCAGCCCAATTGGCAACTTCATGAACAGATAAATTTTTTCCAAAAACAATTACTTCATCGCCTTCCTGTACATTTTTACCGGTTACATCGAGCATCGTCATATCCATACAAACCAATCCTTTTACGGGTATTAAATGTCCGTTAACCCACATTTTACCTTTTCCGTTACTTAATGCCCTGGGATAGCCATCTGCATAACCAATTCTTACTGTGGCTATTACCGCATCTTTTTTTATTATTCCTTTTCTGTTATATCCAACTGTTTCGCCAGCCTTTACTCTTTTTATTTGAGAAATAGTAGTTTTTAAAGTAGTAACATTCTTTAATCGTTCCTGCATTTCTACAGTACTATCTACCCCATACAAACCAATACCCAAACGAACCATATCGAGTTGTAAATTTTTATGGCGGTGAATAGCAGAAGTGTTTCCTATATGCCGCAAAAAAGTATACCCAATTACTTTTTGCAACTCTTTACAACATTGTAAAAATATAGTTGCTTGATTTTCCGTAAAGGCATCATGTTCGATTGCATCACTTGCAACAAGGTGAGAAAAAACAGATTGTACTTTAAATGAAACAGAAGACTGCAGTATTTCAGATAACCTGTTGATGTCGGTTGCTTCAAAACCTAAACGGTGCATCCCGGTATCTAACTTTATGTGAACAGGATGATTAGCTATGCCGGACCTTTGTAAATATTGCTGAAAACCCAATAAAATTGTAAAAGAAAATATTTCCGGTTCAAGATTATATTGTACCATCAAATCGTAGGTAACTTCCTCCGCATTCATTACCATTATCGGTAACTTAATTCCTGCTTTTCTAAGTTCAACACCTTCATCTGCATAGGCAACCGCCAAGTAATCTACTTTATGAAACTGCAATAAATTAGCAATCTCAAAACTACCGCTTCCATAGCTGAAAGCCTTTACCATGGCCATTACTTTTGTACCCGGATTTAGTAATTGCTGGTATTGTTTTAAATTATGTGTAATGGCATTCAAATTAATTTCCAATACGGTTTGATGTACTTTTTCTTCAAGCAAATGACTGAGTTGTTCAAATTCAAATACCCTTGCACCTTTTAACAAAATACTTTCGTTGTGAAAATGAAGGGTGTAAAATTGTTGTATAAATTCATTCGTGGACGAAAAGAAATAAGATAGAGCTATATCCTTAAATGCATGCTTTTGTTTTGAAATTTCGGGTCCAATACCAATAAACCGATTGATTTTTTTTTGTTGTAATATGGCAGCAACTTCTACATACAAATCATTACTACTTTTACCTGATTGTAAAATATCACTCAATATTAGTGTGCGATTGGGATGCTGTTGCTGCTGTGCTAAAAAATCCAATGCAATGGTGAGGGAGTTAATATCTGCACTGTAACTGTCGTTAATAACAGAGCAATTATTGATGCCATGCTTTAACTCTAGCCGCATTTCTACTGGGCGGAGTTGCAACATTTTTTCGGCAATCAGAACATCGTTAATATTAAAATGCAATAAAACACACCAACAAGTAATGGCATTTTCTACAGCAGCTTCATCAATAAAAGGTATTGTAATGGATATCAAACGATGGTTATCCAAGGTTCTGTTATCAATTGCCTCTATAATAGTTTTACCATCACTGTTTAAAATTGAACTAATTTGTAAGGTAGCTTTTGTCTTTTTACTCCAGGAGAAAAGTTGAAATGCATCTTTGTTTCTTACATTGTTGGCAAACGTACCAACTGCAATATTTACATCAGGATTGTCTGAACAAAAAACCAATAACTCACTATGTAAAAATAATTTCAGCTTTTCATTTATCTTTTGACGAATATTTAAAAATCCCTCACTGTGAGCTTCACCGATATTGGTAAGCACTCCAATGGCAGGTTCAATAATTTTTTCTAATCGTTGCATTTCATCTGGTTGCGAAACACCAGCTTCAAAAATACCCAATGTATGCCCTGCATTTATTTGCCAAACACTTAATGGCACACCTACCTGCGAATTATAGCTTTTAGGACTTCTTACAATATTATAATTATTATTCAATAGCTGGTACAACCATTCCTTTACAATTGTTTTACCATTGCTACCCGTAATGCCTATCACTGGAATGCTAAATTGTTTACGATGAAATGCTGTTAATAGCTGAAATGCAAGTAATACATCTTTTACTATTAAAAAATTAGTATCCTTATACCGGATTAATTCATCCGACTTAAAAGATTCATTAACTATAAAATTGTGAACACCTTTTTGGTACAATTCTTCAACAAAAGAATTGCCGTTTCTCCTTGGCCCTTCCAATGCAAAAAACAAGGTAGAGGAAGGAAATAATAGTTTACGACTATCAATTAAAAGATGCTCAATCACTGCCCCATTACTTTGTTGCAGCCAATCAGCTTTTATTGTTTGTGCTATTTGAGCAAAAGTGTACAAATGATTTTTTATTAGGGGATGAAGAATTATTCCAATAAATCCTGCTGTTCATTTTTTTGTTTATGCCAGATAGAATAAAATATAGAACCGGTTATACAAAAAACAATTACCACCAATGATATCCAAACCGGTATATGAATCCATTTTGTAATTAACATTTTAATACCAATAAACAATAATACGATGGCAATGCCTTGCTGCAAATAATTGAATTTATTGGCAGCTCCACGTAATAAAAAAAACAAGCTTCGCAAGCCCAATACAGCAAAAATATTGGAAGAATAAATTAGCATTTTTTTTGCCGGATCCGGAATAACAGAAAACACTGCAGGAATTGAATCTATTGCAAATACAATATCTATTAATCCTAACATAACTACCACCATCGCCAATTTGGTAAAATATATTTTTTTGTCCTTTACAATTATGAAGCGGCCATTCGGTTCCTCATTTGTAGTACGCATTATTTTTTGCAATAGTTTAAAAGCCCAGTTTTTATCCGGTGCAAATTCTTCTTCTTCGTTACTATTAAACATTTTTATTCCGGTATACACTAAAAATATACCGAATATATACATCACCCAATCAAACTTAGCTACCAGTTGACTGCCAATTGCTATAAATATAATTCTGAAAACAATGGCCATTAAAATACCCAATAATAATACACGGGAGTAATTGTTTTCTTTTACACCAAAAAATGTAAATATAATAATGAAAACAAAAATGTTATCTATGGAAAGTGACCATTCCAACAGGTAGGCAGAGAGATATGAAACAGCATCTATTTTACCATTACCACCCTCATTTTCAAACCAGATAAATCCGCAAAATACAATTGATAACATTACCCAAAATACAGTTTGTATAAGAGCCGTTTTTAAAGTAATTACCTCGTTTTTTTTACTTAATAAACCAAGATCAATAATTAATGCTACAATTATTACAATACTTAAAACAAGATATATTATTTCAGTTTTTTCCATTTTTACACTTTAGTATATTTCCTTTTACGCCACCATTGATAACCGAATCCAAAAAAACATACCAGCAATATTGGAACCATAATATTTATAATTTGCCAATAGGAACGTTGTGAAGTTGTTTTCTGAACATCCAATAAACGAAGTGTGTAATCTTTTGCCCTTGCATCTAAAATATTTTTTTTATCAGCAAGGTATTCAGTACAATTCAAGAAGAAATCTTTGTTTGCATATTGAATTTTGGTGTACTTATTCATACCCATTGGTAAAGGACCTATTGATTCCGATACCTGGTTAAGTACAATATCTGCATCAGCTACTACAATTATTTTACCCATTGTATTGCTTTCTTTTAGAAAGGGGAGGTTGTAATTTTTTAAAATATCTAACTGGGTCTGACTTGCTCTGTTAGCATACATACTTACAAATTTTCCTTCCAGTAAAACTGCAACAGGAATATTTTTACGATTGAATTTAGATATGTCTTCTATCGTTTGTAAACTATTAAGCTCTATCCTCGCAGGAGTGGGCAATGTATATGCACTACCTGATGATGCTAGAAGAATTGTTTTAGTAATTCCGGGGGCATCTACGGTATCTATAGCATTTGCAAACTGCCCCAACACATCTGCCTGGTTTTTTACGATCACATTATCCGAACCAGGCTGTAATAAAGGCGCATAAGGCCAGGGTAATAACTGCTTCTGGCTTTGCCCGCCTACCGCACCAACTTCTACAGGAATTTTATCACAATGCTTATCTGCAAGCAAATCTGTATTAATTCTTACCCCATATTTAAACAACAAATCATTTAAATTAAGGTCCCTTGAATAAGCTATTAACTCTCCATTTTGAAGGCTGTCTCTTTCTGCATACAAAACATCCATAAAAAATAACAACCTTCCACCATTCATTACGTACTGATCAAGTTTAAACTTGTCATCATCTGTAAATTTTTCAGTGGGCTTAACTATAACAAGGGTTGCATATTCCGGATTAATGAAAGGCTGAGTTTTAATATTGACAGTATCTACAATAAAATTTTTACCAAGGGTTTCAAAAACGTCGTGTGCTGGTAAAAATCCATAGGGCGGCTCTCCGTTACCATAAGCATATGCTACAACAGGAACATCTTTTTGTATTAGCTTCTGAATAGCATTGGCAAATTTATATTCCAATAATGCTTCTGCGCTATTTAAAGATTGTTTATCTAAAAGATCACCTGAATTAAATACATTTTTTTGTACCTGACCTTGTAAAAGATCGACCGCAATAGCTTTACCTCCATATTTAATTATTGCACCAGGGAAAATTTGACGTTGCGTTTTTCCTTCACCTTCTTTTACCTGCACCTGTTGGTTAGTAGGCCTCAATCCCATTGCAATTAAAGAATCAAATACATTGGCTTTTAAAGTATCATCTAATCCTTCGCCTGGCAATTCAAATTTATATTGTATTTTATTGCCGCCATAATTTTTAAAATTCTCTAATAATTCTCTGGTACTATTGGATAGTTTTTTAAACTCAGATTTAACATCCCCTGTTAATAATACAGTAATATCAACTGTACTATCAAGATTTTTTAAAATGGATTCCGTCGAAGTCGAAAGGGTAAATCGTCCTTCATTGGTAAAATCAATCCGGCTATGAAATTTTGATCCTAACCAATTAATTACTACCAATAACAAAATAGTTACAGGTAACCATATTTTTCCGAAAAATGTTTTGTTGATGCTTGATTTCATTAAAGATAACTTAGCGTTTATGCAGATTTTGTACTGTTATTAAAAGAAATAAAAAGAGGATACTTATGAAATAGAGTACATCTCTACTGTCTAGCAAACCTCGACTAATACTGCGGTAATGAAAATCAATGCCAATCATTTCAATATAGTAATCTGCCTTACCAAGAAAAATAGGCAATTTACTTATTGCATTAAAACCAATATATAGAATTAAACAAACAAATGCACTTACCAGAAAAGCTACCACAGCATTGCTGGTAAAACTACTGCAACACAAACTAATAGCTGCAAACACCGCTGCCAATAAAAATAAACCAAGATAACTACCAGTAATACCGCCACTATCTATATTACCCGTAGCACTTAAGGTTTTAATAGTAAAAATGTATATAAAAGTGGGTACAATTACAAAAAGCAATACAATCAAAATAGAAAAATATTTACCAATTATTATTTGCCATTTAGACAGTGGTTTTGTTTGTAAAATTTCAAAAGTACCCGTTTTAAATTCTTCTGCCATTGAACGCATGGCAATAGCAGGAACTAAAAAAATCAATATCCATGGAGCCAATTCAAAAAAATTATCTAATGATGCATAGCCAAAATCAAAAATGTTGCTATCTTTTAAAATAAAGATAAAAACTCCATTAACCAGCAAAAATAAAATGATGGCAATATAACCTACAAGGCTGCTAAAAAACTGGTGTAACTCTTTTTTACAAATACTCAACATAGACATAAAATTGTTGCAATTTACTACTTAGCCAATTACAAATATTATTTTAAACAATTGCAAATCAATTGGCATTTACAAAAATGTAATTTTTGGCAATTGTAGAAGTAAACCAACACTCCAAAATAGACTATGAACCAATAAAAAATGTTTTAAAATGGAGATAGAATAAAAATAAATTGAAAAAAATATTTTATTAGTGCAGCATTTTAGAAAAAGCATTTGTCAAAGTAAAAGATAAGTTAAATAAATAGGACTTACCCCCCCTTATCCTTTACCAAATTACAAATACTGTACTGAGAAAAATTTGTTTAACTTATATTAAGCATTTGTTGCGATACAAAATTACAATAAGTCGTTTACCAAAACAGACTGCACGGTCCCGCCAAACGGCGGGATTTTTTTATGGAATAATAACCTACATGCATCTCATAAAAAACTATTATATGAAAAAAATAATCATGATGATGACTGCCAGTTTGATTGCCGGGCACTTGATAGCGCAAACTAATAAAAAATTAGCGCCACCTCCTCCGCCAACTGCACCAGTTGAAATGAAAAAATTACCACCACCACCACCACCACCAGTGCCCCCATCAAATGCAATAGCCAAAATTGCTCCTCCTCCACCGTCGCTTAAAGCAAAGAAGGTGAAAAAAGAAAAGCTAATTTTTATTGCACCTAAAATTGTAAAAGACAAAGAAATATAACACTTGCTACTATGAATAAAAAAAAGCCCGTTTCTAAAAAGAAACGGGCTTACATATGTTTATTGTTTTAGCATTTAAACTGCAAAACTTTCACCACATCCACAACTTCTACTTGCATTAGGGTTATTAAAATAAAAACCTTTCCCATTTAAACCATCGCTAAATTCTAATTCAGTATTAACCAAGTATAAAAAACTTTTCAGATCAGTTACAATTTTTATACCCTTGTCTTCAAAAGACTGGTCCATTGGTTTTTGCTCATTGTCAAAATCCATTTTATAGCTCAATCCGCTACATCCACCACCAACTACACCAACTCTTAAAAAGTAGGAAGGATCTTCTCCTAAACCAGCATCCTTCATAAGATTAGTAACTTTGCTTTTTGCCTTATCACTAATATATATTGCATTTTCCAATACTTTAGCAGGTTCTACAACATCAGCAATTTCTTCTTGCGATGGAAGTTGCAGAGATTTAGTTGACACATCATCAACAGACTTATTTAAAGTATGAGTACTCATTATTACAAAACATTTAAATTTTATTAATGCTGTATAAACTTCCTTTGTAAAGTGATTTACAGGGCTTTGTGCAAGTTTATTTTAGTGAACTACACTTTCGTCAAACTGAATAGCTTCTTTGCCATTTTTTACACGATAATCATTAATGGCAGCTTTAATAGCATCCTCTGCCAAAACTGAACAGTGGATTTTAACGGGAGGAAGATTTAACTCCTCTACAAAATCCATATTATCTACAGTTAAAGCTTCATCAATGCTTTTTCCTTTAAGCCATTCAGTAGCTAAAGAGGAAGAAGCAATAGCAGATCCACAACCGAAAGTCTTAAACTTTGCATCGGTAATCATACCCGTAGCATCGTCTACTTCAATTTGTAAACGCATAACGTCACCACATTCCGGAGCTCCAACTAAACCAGTCCCTACATTTTTACTGCTTTTATCTAACGTACCAACATTTTTAGGATTTTGGTAGTGATCAATTACTTTTTCTGAATATGCCATGATAGTAAATTTAAAAAATTGAAATTATTAATGTGAAAATTATTAAATACTACAATCCTAAAACTAATTTTCAAATTTGAGGACTAGTTAAATAATAGCTTATTAATGCGCTGCCCATTCAATAGAGTCTAAATCAATTCCCTCTTTATACATTTCCCACAGTGGGCTCATGTCTCTTAATTTTAAAACGGTTTCACTTATTGCTTTAACTGTATAATCAATTTGTTCTTCATCAGTGAAACGCCCTAATCCAAACCGTAGCGAACTATGTGCCAAATCATCCCCAAGTCCCAATGCCTTTAAAACATAAGATGGTTCCAATGATGCGGAAGTACAAGCTGAACCAGAACTTAAAGCAATATTTTTATTAAATCCCATTAATAACCCTTCTCCTTCTACATGTTTGAAAGAAATATTTGTTACGTGCGGTAACCTATGTTCAGTACTACCATTGATATAAGCTTCTTCCAGCTTCATCAATTCTGTTTCCAGTTTATCTCTTAGTATGCTGATTCTTTTAGTATCAGATTCCATTTCTAAACGGCATAATTCACATGCTTTACCAAAGCCAACAATACCAGGTACGTTCAAAGTTCCGCTACGCATTCCTCTTTCATGACCACCGCCATCCATTTGTGCAGTAACTTTTACCCTTGGGTTTTTACGGCGCACATACAATGCACCTATTCCTTTAGGTCCATACATTTTATGTGCGGTAAATGCCATTAAATCTATACCATCTTTATTTACATCCACCGGAATTTTACCAACTGCCTGTACTGCATCTGAAAAAAGTAATACACCATGTTTTTTAGCAATCGCACTAATTTCCTTGATTGGCTGTATAGTTCCAATTTCATTATTGGCATACATAATAGCAATAAGTATAGTTGTAGGTTTAATTGCTGCTTCTAATTCTTTTAAATCAATTAGTCCATCCCTTTTTACCTGTAAATAAGTTACTTCTCCACCTGTTTTTTCAATATGTTTACAAGTATCCAATACAGCTTTATGTTCTGTGGTTGCAGTAATTATATGATTTCCTTTACTTGCATACATTTCATAAACACCTTTAATAGCCAGGTTATCACCTTCTGTAGCACCACTGGTAAAAATAATTTCTTTAGGATCTGCTCCAATTAATTTAGCAACTTGCTCACGGGCATAATCAACAGCTTCTTCAGCTTCCCATCCAAAAGGATGGTTACGACTAGCTGCATTTCCATAATGTTCAAGGAAGTATGGTGTCATTGCTTCCAACACCTTTGGGTCCATTGGTGTGGTTGCATTATTATCTAAGTAAATCGGCAATTTCAACATATAAATCTATTTTATTAAATCAAACACTAAATTACTATAAAAGGTTTTATTTTAGCTGAATTAAGCCTTTCCAACCATTCATTTTACCTATTTCGTAAACAATTATAAGTAAAAAATACACCATGCTAAATATTGAACATATAGGTATTGCAGTTAGCAAACTATCTAATTCCATTCCATTATTTGAAAAACTGCTAAATAGTCAGTGCTACAAAATAGAATTGGTAGAAAGTGAGGCTGTAACAACCGCCTTTTTTAAAACTGGTGAAACTAAAATTGAGTTATTAGAAAGCAATACTGAAGATGGAATTATTGCACGTTTTATCGCAAAAAAAGGAGAAGGCGTACACCATATTGCCATTAATGTAGCTGATATTTACGCTGAAATGGAAAGACTTAAAAAAGAAGGATTTATTTTATTAAGTGAAACGCCTAAAACAGGCGCTGATAATAAATTAGTTTGTTTTTTACATCCAAAAAATACCAATGGCGTATTGATAGAACTATGCATGAAAAAAAAGGAAGCCTAAAATTTTAGTTAGTTTAGATAAGGATTTTCCTGTTTTTCCTCGCCAATTGTTGTGCTGCATCCATGTCCGTTATAAATAATTGTTTTATCAGGAAGTACAAATAATTTTTGTATTATACTGTTGCGTAAAGTCTGATAATCTCCCCCAGGTAAATCAGTACGACCTATGCTGCGCTTAAATAATACATCGCCCCCTATGATAAAATTTTGTTTAGCGCAATAAAAACAAATACTGCCTGGAGAATGACCTGGTGTTTCAATAATTACAAGCTCATCCTTATCCAATGAAATTATATCGCCTTCTTTTAATACAATAAAAACGCCTGTATAATTATCAAAAGGCATATTGTACATCAATCCAGAAGTTGGAGCAAATGACAAAACTATTTTTTCCTTTTCATGTAGTTGCAGCGCAAGACCATAGGTTTCTGCAATAAATTTATTTCCAAACACATGGTCAAGGTGGCAATGGGTATTCAAAAGCATTATCGGTTTTAATCCATTTTTTGAAATAAATTCTTTCAATATTTCTTTTTCGGCATCAAAATAGCAACCAGGATCAATAATAATACATTGTTTAAACTCATTGAATAATAAATACGTATTTTCTTGAATAGGACTGAAAGTAAAAGATTGAATTTGTAACATTTAAGAACTTTTTAGGTTATAAAGGGATATTTTTATGATTGATTTGAATAGAGTAATTTTAATGTCAAATATTACATTTAGTATGGTAAAGTTCAGCAGAATATTTTTGATAGCGATGTATATTATCCTGATTGGATCTTTTACATCCGTTGCCCAAGTAAATGCAGTCGAGTTTGGAAAAAATCGAGTTCAATTCAAAAAATTTCAATGGCAATATTATCAAACAAAAAATTTCAATACATACTTTAACCAAAGTGGGCAGGAGTTGGCCAAGTTTGTTTTACAGGTAGCAGAAGAAGAGTTGCCTGGCATTGAAACTTTTACTGAATACAGTTTACAGCGCAGGGCTAATATTATTGTGTACAACGAATTTGCTGATTTGCAACAGTCAAATATTGGGCTTGGTGAAGATTGGCAAAATACAAGCGGAGGTACCAAATTGGTTAACAATAAGATGGTAGTTTATTTTAATGGCGACCATGCAAATCTTCGCAAACAAATTAAAGAAGGCATTGCCCGTATATTAACAGACAATGTTTTATTTGGTGAAGATTTAGGCGAAGTTGCCGGAAACCAAGCGTTGTTGGATTTACCTAAATGGCTTACAAATGGTTATGTTGCTTTTGTTGGCGAAAACTGGAGTACTGCATTGGATGATGAATTAAAAAGTGAAATTTTAAGTGGCAACTATAAAAATTTTTACCAGTTTGCATTTGAAAAACCAGAAATTGCAGGGCATGCGTTTTGGTATTATATAGAAGAGAAATACAAAAAAGAAAACGTTACTTACCTACTCTATCTGGCAAGGGTTTATAAAAATTTAAACCGTGCTTGCCAACAGGTTTGCAAAAACAGATTTAAAGAAGTATTGGCAGATTTTATGACGTTTGAAGAAGAAAAATATTACAAGGATGTTGCTAGACGAAAGGCTTATCCCAAAGGAAATTATATTGAAAGTTTTGAGATTAATAAAAATAAAGATTACTATCGAATCAATGTAAACCCTAATAGAAAGAATAATTCCTTTGCTGTAGTAGAATACAAAAAAGGCATTATTAAATTAAAACTAAGTGAGGATTTTGATTACACAACCTTATTAAAATATGGCATTCGTAGTTATCAAAAAGAAACAAACCCTTACTATCCTTTGCTGGCATGGGATCCAAAAGGGACAAGGCTTACAGTTGTTTATACACAAGAGGGAAGACTTAAATTATTTGTGTATGATATTATAACCAGAATAAAAAACCCCAAGATTGATCTCACCGACCAGTTTCAGCAAATTCAGGATATAAAGTATATGCTTGATAGTAAGACGCTCTTGATAAGTGCGGTAAAAAATGGACATACCGATATCTTTACGCTTAACCTTGAAAATGAAAAAGTAAAGCAAATTACCAATGATATCTATGATGATCTTGATGCAACATTTGTTTCCTTTCCCGGCAAAACAGGCATTATTTTCAGTAGCAACCGCCCCGGCCCCAATGCTAAAAATGCAGATACGGTTTTACCTAGTCACAACCGCTATAATATATTTTTTATCACCGATTTTGGTGGAAAGCCAGAGCTTAATCAAATAACGCAATTAAGCAATTTAAAATATGGTAATGCCCGTTATCCAACCCCATACAATAACAATCACTTTACATTTATTAGTGATGAAAATGGTGTAGGCAACCGATATGCAGGTTTCTTTACAACAAAGGCTGCTGGGTTAGATACCTTAGTTTTAATAGGTGATGAAATTTTACGCAATCCTTCTATACGTGATGTAGATAGTACATTAAGGGTGTACAAAAAAACAGATGTAGATTCTATTGCAGTTGTTGCCGTAACGCAAGATTCGGTTTACACTTTTCCATTAAGCAATTATGAAAGTAGTGTAGCAGAAAGCCGTATTGCAGGCGACAATAATCAGGTAAGTGAAGTTACCAGGCAAAGTGATGAAAAAACATTGTACAAATTAAAAATTGATGAAAATACGCTGCGCAGAAGAAATATAACGGCACCACCTACTGAGTTTATGAAAAGAGTTGTTATGGCAGATAAAATTGCTGCAACAGCTCCAGGCAAATATGATAAGCCATTGGGAAATGCAGAGAGTGATAAAAACAAAAAAGATGTTTTTCAAAATGAATTTGCCAATGAAAAAGTTGATAGCAGCTTACAAGCAAAAATTATATCCGGAGAAAATATTGAAAAAAATGATGTGTTGGGAAAAGCAAAATTATATTCCTACAAGCCTGTAAAATTTTATTCAGATTATGTTGGTTTTAATTTAAATAACAATATACTCATCAACAGATATCAACCCTATAGTGGTGGAAATGGACCAATTATGCTTTCCTCCAATACAGTTATGAACGGCCTATTTAAATTAGGAACTGCTGAATTATTAGAAGATGTAAAAATTACCGGTGCTTTCAGAATCTCTTCTAATTTAAAAGATAAAGAATGGCTCATGAGCTATCAAAACTATAAAAAAAGATTTGATTGGGGTGGAACTTACTACCGCAATGTGATCGGCGTTACTGACCAAACAGGAACGATTCCCGGCAGATTATTTACAAATTTATATCAGGCTAATGTGTCTTATCCTTTTGATAATTCTAAAAGGCTTGCCTTGATTTTTGGTCTGAGAAATGATAAAACTGTCTTCTTAACCAACTTTTTTCAGGGCATTTACACACCTCCGTACGAATCTCTAAAAGAGCCGGATCAAAAAAAGACATTTGCAACATCTCACCTAGAATACGTTTATGACAACTCTCTAAATCCAACACAAAATATCTGGAATGGTTTAAGGTATAAAGTATACATAGATTGGAACACAGATATTAGTAAAGAAAAAAATAACAATGGTAAATACAATTTTAACTGGGGTGCTGATGCACGTTATTATTATCCTATTTACCGCAACTTTATTTGGGCAGGCCGTGCTGCAGCAGATTTTAGCTGGGGCAATCAAAAAACAATTTACTATCTCGGTGGTGTTGATAGCTGGATGATGTTAAGTGGCAATAAAAAATCAGATGGATCTGACAGGTATTTTAATACCCAAAACCCACCGAATCCTAATGTAGACTATGCTTTTCAAAGCCTTGCCCTTAATGCAAGAGGGTTTATACAAAATGTAGCCAATGGCAATAATGCCATCGTATTAAACAGTGAATTTCGCCTGCCTGTTTTTAGTACCTTTTTCGATCGACCGATTAACAATGCTTTTTTACGCAACTTTCAATTAATACAGTTTATAGATTTAGGTACTGCCTGGAGTGGAGGATTAAAAGGTATTGGCCGACCTACAGTAATCTACGGTTTGCCACCTGTGCAGATAGTTAAAAAAGCAGGTGGAGTTGGACCATTTGCCGGCGGATATGGTTTTGGCGCAAGAAGTACCCTACTGGGCTACTTTCTTAAATTTGATGCCGCATGGCAAATGAATGGCATATTTAAAGGCAGTCCAATTTTATATTTAAGTATGGGACTCGACTTTTAAAATCACACAAATAAGATAGAAAATTACCTGGTTCTTTTAAAAAAGCCGGGTAATTTTTTTAGGCCAATACAGCGCTACAGTTAAGTGCTGCTACAAAAAATTCAATTATTTGGTGTGGTTTTTTGTTCAAAATAATTTTAGGAGATGAATTATTTTAGGAAGAAAAATAATGACACCTATTAAAGCACTTCCAGCAGCACAAATCAATACCGCTCCTGCTCCTGCGTCTTTTGCAACTTTTATAAGCGGATGAGATTCTTTAGAAATCAAATCGCACATTTTTTCCATTGCAGTATTCAACATTTCCACCGAGGTTACAATTGTACAGCAACCAATTACAAAAAACCATTCGGTACTGCTTATCCTAAAAAAACAACTCATTATTATAACTACAATTATTGCAAGCAAATGAATTCTAAAATTTGGTTCATTTTTAAAACAATATTTTATTCCATTACCAGCATAAATAAATGATCTAACTAATTTCATGGCTAAAAACTTTATATAAAGATTTGGTACAAAAATTATTTTAAAGGGTTACTTTAACCCATCTAAAACTACTAGGAGTTTTTCGCAAGCAGTAATAATTTCTTCAGCGGTAATAACCAAGGGCGGTACAACCCTTAAACAATTACTGGCAAATAAAAACCAATCGGTAAATATGCCTTGCTCAATTAACGCATCAATTACTTTTTTATTAAACTCAAAATTTTCAAATTCAACAGCTAGCATCAGGCCGCAACTGCGTACTGCTTTTATAGAGGGATGATGAAGTTTTGATAAAAATAAATATTCCTTTTCTTTTACAGAATCGATTAAATTTTCTTGCAGCAGTACCTTGAATGCGGCTAAGCCTGCGGCACAACTAACCGGATGACCACCAAATGTATTGATATGCCCCAATACAGGATTGTGGGTTAAGGAATCCATGATTGTTTTATTGGCCACAAAAGCTCCAAGGGGCATACCGCCACCCAATGCTTTACCAAGTAATAATATATCGGGAACCACGTAAAAATTTTCGAATGCAAATAAGGTTCCGTTGCGCCCAAAAGCACATTGTATCTCATCTAAAATCAATAAGGTGCCTGTTTGTGTGCAGCGTGCACGCAATGCAGATAACCAATTGTTTTGTGGCACCAATACACCTGCTTCAGCTTGTATAGTTTCGGCTATTACGCAGGCAGTTTTTTCTGTAATATTTTCCAGGTCTGTAAATGAATTGTAATTCAATTGCATCGTATCTGGCAACAACGGTCTAAAGGCATTGCGCCAATATTCATCCCCCATAATACTTAATGCCCCTTGCGTACTTCCATGGTATGAATTTTTAAAGGAAATGATTTGTGTTCTTGCAGTAAAACGCTTTGCCAATTTCATTGCTCCTTCTGTTGCTTCGCTCCCACTGGCTGTGTAAAAAACAGTATTCAATGTGGGCGGTAAGTGATCCGATAAAATTTTGGCATACGCAACTTGTGGACTTTCTATCAATTCGCCATACACCATAATGTGCATGTATTCATCAACCTGTTTTTTTATTGCTTCTACAACTTTTGGATGGCAATGACCTACGTTGCAAACACTAATACCTGCAATTAAATCAATGTATTTTTTGCCATTAATATCCCACATATTACTACCGCGGGCTTTTACAATTTCTAAGGCCAAAGGTGCCTCAGATGTTTGACCCACATGTGTAAGAAATAATTGGCGTTGTGTCATAGTTTACAAATTTCGTTAAGAAAGTTTGATATTCGTGTAAATATTGCCGGCAACAAAAAGAGTGCTGTAAATGGCGAATATTTAAAAGCTGCTTTAACGTGAAAACCAATGTTGCGTTTAGCTGAAAATGTAGAAGTGCGTAACACAACGCTAATTCCATAAAATACAAAAACTCGTAACAAAAAAATTAAATGATATGCCAGTAATTCTTCCGGTAAAAGGTGTGTTGCCAACAATGGGCGACAATTGTTTTATTGCTCCAAATGCCACTATTGTTGGAGATGTAATAATGGGTAATGACTGTAGTGTTTGGTTTAACGCAATTATTAGGGGTGATGTAAATAGTATTCGCATGGGCAACAAAGTTAATGTACAGGATGGAGCAGTTATTCACTGTACTTACCAAAAAACCAAAGCAATTATTGGAAATAATGTTAGCATCGGACACAATGCAATTGTACATGGATGCGTTATAGCTGATAATGTGCTGATTGGGATGGGTGCAATTGTAATGGACAATGTACAGGTAGGCAGTAATTGTATTATTGCAGCTGGGGCTGTTGTACTTGAAAATACCATCATTGAACCAGGTTGCATTTATGCCGGAGTACCTGCAAAAAAAATAAAAAATATTAGTGAAGAACTGATTAGCGGAGAAATAAACAGGATTGCAGAAAATTATTTGATGTATAGTGGATGGTTTAAAATCCCCGTAGCAGAAAATAATGATTTATAATAATTGGATTATGAGAAAAGCCTTATTCGCCTTTATTATTGTTGCATATTTAGCCAGCTTAGCAGGATGTTCTATATTTAAAAAGACAGGAAAATATGGTTGCCCCGGCGCACCAAAATCGGGCGAATTAAGCATTGATCAAAAAATTGCAAAAGGCGAAAAAGTAAAAGAATCAAAGTACAAAGGAGGGAGAAAGATTTATTAATTAGTTTGAATAATCAATAAATAAATATTTAATCATTTCATAGTTTTTATAATTTAATCCCAAACCAATAAACCCTAATTTTTATGTGTTATCATTTGAAAACTAAATTCGGTAATACCGAAGCTGTTATTGACGACAACTGTGGTGTGTCTAAATTTTATTCCATTGCCGATACTTTAGCTATTGATTTACAAGTTCGCTTTTTAAACCAGGTAGATGACAGTGAAACGTTAAACTGGGATTTTCATTACAAAAGCCATCTGCTAACATTGCATTATAATGTCTTTAACGGGGTATCTATTTTTCCACAACATATAAAAAGTATTCAGCAGGAAAATAACGCGGTGTTGGAAATTGCACATTTTTTAGAGCACAAGGCTTACTAAATTAATACGATTTTTCTTCAATTTTATCAAGGATATTGCAGTAACTAATATACCGGTCAATATGGATAGAACCTTCTTGTACCGCTTCTTTCACGGCGCAGCCTGGTTCATTCAGGTGCATACAATTATTAAACTGGCAATCGTTTATAAGTTCCCTCATTTCCGGAAAATAATGTGACAGTTCCTGCTTTGGTATATCTACCAAACCAAGTTCTCGTATGCCGGGCGTATCAATAATTCTTCCACCAAAAGGAAGGTTAAACATTTCTGCAAAAGTGGTGGTGTGTAAACCTTTGCCGCTCCAACCGCTTACATCCTGTGTTTTTAATTTCAGTTCGGGAAAAATAATATTGATGAAAGAAGATTTACCAACGCCTGAATGCCCACTCAACAAAGTAGTTTTATCTTTTAAAAGATCTTTCACTTCAGCAACACCAATATTTTTTTCAATGCTCATGCCCATCACTTTGTAACCAATGGCTTCGTAAATTGATTTAACTTCTGCAAATTTTTCCAATTCAATTTCTTTATATAAATCTGATTTATTAAAAACAATAATGGAAGGAATTTGGTATGCTTCGGAAGTAATTAAAAAACGATCCATAAACCCTTGAGATGTTTTAGGATCTTTTAAAGTAGCAAACAACAACGACTGATCGATATTGGATGCAATAATGTGATGCTTGTGCTTATTTGCAGGAGAAGTACGTGTAATATAATTGCGGCGATCGTCAATTTCAGTAATTGTTACAGAGCCTTCCTGTTCATTTTCGGCCACAATTGTTACCACATCGCCAACAGCAATCGGATTGGTACTCGTTAAACCATCTATTTTAAACTTGCCCAAAATACGGGCATTCAAAACAACTCCTTCTTCGTTTTGAACAACATACCAGCTTCCGGTACTTTTATAAACTGTTGCCTTCATCGTACACGAAATTGATTAATAAAAATGAATAAAAAAAGTTGTTTAAAAAGGAGTGCATTAAACCACAAGCAATACATTACCGGGTTATAATAAAAGGAGTTTTTCAATAAGAATTATTGTCCAAACTAAAAAGCTATGTGGATCATCCTTGCATCGCACTCGTTTACACAAATAGCCCTGGCCAACTTTTTTAAACCATGCAAATTTGAAAAAGCTTACATAAGTTATCGCTCTAAAGTGGGTGGGGCTGCTCTTTAGGGAAATTTTTTCAACACTGTAAATCGTAATAAAAATTCCAACAGCAATAGGCCGAGTGCAAACATAGCAAATGGAAAAAACTTTTCTGTATACCGCGTAAGGGTTGATATTTCTACCTTGGATTTTTCAAGTCCATCAATTTCTTTGTAAATATTTGTTAGGCCTGCATTGTCTTTTGCCCTAAAATATTTTCCGCCTGTTTCAACTGCTATTTCTTTAAGCAACTTTTCATCTATGCTTACTTTTTGCTGCTGCATTACCACACCCAATGGTGTTTTAATAGGAAAAGGTGCATAGCCATCTGTACCTACACCAATTGTATACACTTTTATATGAAATGCTTTGGCAATTTCTTTGGCATTGGTAGGACCAATTAAACCACCGTTATTTTCTCCATCGGTTAATAAAATAACCACTTTACTTTTCGACTTACTCGTACGCAAGCGATCCACACTTGTAGAAAGTCCATCACCAATAGCAGTTCCATCCTCCAACAAACCATTTCTAATATTTTCCACTGCAGATCTCAGCACTGCCCTATCGGTAGTTAACGGACATTGTGTAAAACTTTCGCCCGAAAAAATTACAATCGCAATACGATCTGTTAAACGGCTGTCTATAAAATCCTGCGCTACTTTTTTAGCAGCTTCCATACGGCTGGGTGTAAAGTCCTGCGCTGTCATGCTACCGCTCACATCAATGCATAACACAATATCAACCCCATCACCTTCAGCCTGCTGCTCATCCGTTTTAGTTTGTGGTCTTGCCAATGCGGCAATAATAAATGCAATACTCAACAACCTTAATAAAAAAGGCAAATGCCGTAATGAACTTTTCCACGAGGTTAAGCCGGCAAAACTTTTGGTTGAAGAAACCTTTATGCCAGCTTGACTAGCTGCATTTTTTTTAGCATACCAAAAAATCATTACAGGAAGTAATAAACCCAGCAAAAAAAATTGAGGGGTAGCAAAACTGATAGTATTTAAATAGCTGAAAAACAAAATGGTTTATAGTTTATTTTTTGTTGCGGTTGATTCAATTAAATGGATAGTATCTTTAATTAATTGTTGATTAGCCTCACTATCTGTAAAAGGAGGAATATATTTTGCAAACTTTACCGCATTGCTAAAACGCAATGCAGTAGCAGATTTATTTACTATCTCCTTATCAGAGTAATTGTTTTTTAAATTAATTAATATATCGCTTGTTGTTTTGTTAAGGTAATCTGCATTTTCTTTCCGGGATAAATAATACCTATAAATTTCAATGAGTTTAGTGTGGTATTCTTGTACTTCTTTTGGCACAGATAAATTGAATTGTTTTAATTTATCTAATTCCTGCATGGCCTCTTCATATGGTGATACCTTTGAAAGTAGTAATTGAAATTTTTTATTCTTTTTCCTTCGGCGATACAACCAAACTAGCAACAACACCATTAGTAAAAATAGTAACACTCCTGCCACCCAATACCAAATCGGATTGGATACTTGAATTTGCCTGATGGCCTTTATATCTTTTAAAGTGGTGGTAGTATCCGCCACAGAATATAAAACAGTTATAGGTAAAGAATCCGTAAAAATATTGATGGTACTATCATTTTTTACCGGATTAAAATTAATTGAAAAAGAAGGAAATATCCATTTCCCAGAATCAAAACTGGTTAATATAAAAGTTTGCGAAAGACCAGCTAATTTTTGATTGGTAAAAACGGAATCTATTTTACTTTTTTCAATCAGTTCAAAATGCTGTATCGAGTCTGGGATATTGATCCACTTGATATAATAATCCTCCCCCGAAAAGGTGGCCTGAACTTTTACCGTAAATTGCTGCCCAATTAAAAACTCATTTTTATCAACTGCTGTTTTTACTACAGGTTGCGCAAATGATAACAGAAAAGTATTACAGCTAATTACTACTGTCGATAACATCCTCCGCATTTTTCTATTATCCATTATCAATTATAAAATTATCAATTAACCTTAACTTCTTTTGATGAAAAACTGTTGTAAAATTTTTACATAATCATCATCTGTACGTACATGCAACAAATCTGCTCCTGCCTTTCTAAAATAAATTTTACTTAATTCACTTTGCTTTAAAAACTGTTGCTGGTAATTGTATTGCACCATTTTATCGCTGCTATCAATCCATTGCTTTTTTCCGGTTTCAAGGTCCTCTATCTCTATTAAACCTGCATCTGGCAACTGCATATCCATCTTATCATAAATACGCAAACCAATTACATCATGTCTGCCACCAATTACTTTAAGATCGTGTTTATATTCTGCATCAACAAAATCGCTCATTAAAAAAGCAATACTTTTTTGGTTACAGTTTTTATTAAAAAACTTTATTG
This sequence comes from Ferruginibacter sp., assembly GCA_025352695.1. Classification (GTDB taxonomy): domain Bacteria; phylum Bacteroidota; class Bacteroidia; order Chitinophagales; family Chitinophagaceae; genus Ferruginibacter. The sequence continues at coordinate 40,321 of JANXSK010000012.1, forward strand.
CTTCTTCCATATTGGTTGCTTTGCCAACATTGTCTGCAGTGAGCAATTCCCTAACAATATACAACGCATGTTTTCTCCCTTTTTTCGGGGCAATATATTTTTCAATTTTATCACTAAAAAATATAGCACCTACTTTATCGTTGTTATTGATAGCGCTAAAAGCAAGTACCGCTCCAATTTCTGTTATCAAATCCTTTTTACGATTTTGTACTGTACCAAACATATTGCTGGCACTTATATCAACCAATAAAAAAACTGCCAACTCTCTTTCTTCTTCAAAAACTTTTGTAAAAGGATGACTGAATCTTGCACTCACATTCCAATCTATAAAGCGTACATCATCGCCTGCATAATACTCTCTAACTTCTCTAAAACTCATTCCTTTACCTTTAAAAGCAGAATGATATTCGCCTGTAAATAAATGAGTGGTGATTTTTTTACTTTTTATTTCAAGCTCTTTTACTTTACGTAAAATATCTTCTGTGGTAAGAACAGCCTCTTTCATTTCCTGCGTTGAGGTCTGGCTGAACAACGATTCATTCTTTATAGTTCTTTTCTTTTTAAACAAGGTTTAAAATTTAATTAACCGAAATGAGAAAAATTCTTTAGAAACAGTTCGCCAAAAGTCACCAATAAAGAACATTGAAGTGTTATGGTACATTTACTACCTTTAAAATTTCATTTATAATTTGTTCCACATTTACATTTTCAGCTTCAGCCTCGTAGGTTAAACCTATACGATGGCGCAATACATCTTTACAAATACTTCTAACATCTTCGGGAATTACAAAGCCTCTTTTATTTAGGAAGGCATAAGCTTTTGCAGCAAGTGCAAGGTTAATACTTGCCCTGGGCGAACCTCCAAAACTTATTAGCGGCTTTAATTTAGGCAAATTATATTTATCTGGATACCTGGTTGCAAATACAATATCAAGAATATAATTTTCTACTTTTTCATCTAAATAAACCTGTCTTACCAATTCTTTGGCTGTTAATATTTCATGGGTAGATACGACGTGATTAATTGTTTCAAAAGAAAGTCCCTTTGTATTTTGACGTATTATCATTTGCTCTTCTGATTTAGAAGGGTAATCAATTACCACTTTTAACATAAACCTGTCAACCTGAGCTTCGGGCAAAGGGTAAGTACCCTCCTGCTCTATCGGATTTTGGGTTGCCAAAACTAAAAAAGGTTCGTCCAATTTATAAGTAGTATCGCCAATAGTTACCTGTCTTTCCTGCATAGCTTCCAATAAAGCACTTTGCACTTTTGCCGGAGCCCGATTTATTTCATCTGCTAAAATAAAATTAGAAAATATTGGGCCTTTTCGAACGTAAAATTCATTCTTTCCCTGGTTATAAATCATAGTACCCACCACATCTGCCGGTAATAAATCAGGTGTAAACTGTATACGGCTAAAATCAGCTTTTATAGATTGTGCCAACGACTTAATAGCAAGGGTTTTTGCCAAGCCTGGAACACCTTCCAATAAAACATGTCCATTACTTAAAAGTCCAATCAACAGCCGTTCAATCATGCCTTGCTGCCCAACAATTACTTTACTTAACTCATCGTTAATACGTGTTACAAATCCTGCTGCATCATTTATTTTTTCGTTCAGCAAGCGGATATCTTCGGCTGTTTGTAGCATAAAAAAAATTTACCTTAAGTACTTTGCACCAAGGTGTATTAAATTAAAAGATTTATTTGTGTAGCAAGTTTTATTAAATACTTGCTACTTTTTACATTTGTTAAGTATTATCATACTGGAAACGCTATGGTTATTCCATATTGAACGAAAATACGAACAATGCACTTACAAAAATTTTGCCGTAATGATGAATGGAGAAAAAATCTGTTAAAATCCCTCTAACTTTAAGTAAATATTTTAATTATTACACATCACCAATTGATAACTACTACTAATAATTTGGAAGGTTACCGCATTATCCAATACTTTGGCGTGGTTAGACGCATTACTGTAAGAAGCAGGAGTTTGCTCGATAATATTGGAGGAGGTGTTCAATCCTTGTTTATGGGCAAGTTGTCTATTTATGTGGAGTTATGTAAAAAAACAAGAGAAGAGGCTTATCAGTTAATTTTACAACATGCCAATGAAAGAGGTGTCAATGCTATCATAAATATGCGCTATAATGTGAATGAAGTAATGCAAGTAGTTACAGAAGGACTTGCTTTTGGAACTGCCGCAGTAGTTGAAAAAATTGAATAATCTTTAGTTGAACTAACCTAAATATTTACCAACAATAGGTACCCTTCGGCCTACACCAAATGCTTTGGGTGAAATTCGAATAATAGGGCAAAACTGGTTGCGTTTGTATTCATTTATATTCACCATTTTAAGTATTCTATCAACCAAAACTGCATCAAAACCTTGCGATTTTATTTCTTTAGGACCAAGCCTGCGCTCAATATATTGAAATAATATTTTGTCGAGTATCGCATAATCGGGTAATGAATCTATATCTTTTTGCCCAGGCCTTAGTTCTGCAGAGGGTGCTTTTATAATAATATTTTCCGGAATAATTTCCTCGGTACGATTGATATATCTGGCCAGTGAATACACCTGTAATTTATAGCAATCACCTAACACTCCAAGTCCACCTGCCATATCTCCATACAAGGTTCCATAACCAGTTGCCAACTCACTTTTATTAGAGGTATTTAGTAAAATGTATCCAAATTTATTGGCAATGGCCATCAATAAATTCCCCCTTGTCCTGCTCTGGATATTTTCTTCGGCAACACTAAAAGGCAAGTCTTTAAACAGTGGTTTCAATTCTGCTAAAAAAGCCTCATAAATATTTTTGATTGGAATAATTTCATAAGAATTACCAAGCGTATTACTTAATTTTTCGGCATCCTCTACAGAGTGATTAGTAGAATATTGAGAAGGCATCAATACTGCTTTTACGTTGGATGCTCCCAATGCATCGCAGGCCAATGCAATGGTAACAGCACTATCTATACCACCGCTGCTGCCGATGATAGCTTTTGTAAAGCCCATCTTAAAAAAATAATCTTTTATGCTGGTAACAATAGCAGCATATATCTTTTCTATATTTAAATTTTCTTCTAAAGTAAGTGGGTTTAATTCCTTATCGGGTATACGACTTGCAGGTTCAATTACAGGCCCATCAATTGTTCCGTCATCTTTTAATATAAAAGATTGCAAGGCTGAATCAAATGAAGGAAGTTGTCCGCATAAATTTGCATACTTATCAAAAACCAGAGACGCTCCATCAAACACAATTTCAGTTTGGCTACCAGTTGCGTTGCAGTAAAACATGGGTAATTTATATTTTATAACTGTTGCTTTCACCACTGCTTTTCTATCTTCATCGTGTGTATAATCAAATGGAGATGCTGATATATTGATCATTATATCAGGCTGCTGTTTCATTAATTCATCCATCGGACAAATTTTGTATAGTGGATTATCACCCAGGTTCCAGATATCTTCACAAATAGTTATGGCTAATTTTTTTCCCTTAAATTCAATTACATTCCATTCGTAAGCGGGTTCAAAATAACGGTCTTCATCAAACACATCGTAAGTTGGTAAACAGGTTTTATGTGCTATCGCTTTTATTGTTCTATCATACAAAAAGTAAGCTGCATTAAAAAGTCTTTTTCCTTTTGGCTTTGTATTTTTATCAGGTGCCCCAATAATTACTGCAATTGTATCTGCATGTTGTTTTATTTCATCTACGGCAGCATAACATTTATCAATAAAGTCATCAAACTCTAAAAAATCTCTTGGAGGATAACCACATACACACAGCTCACTGAATATTATAATATCGCCACCCTGCTTTTTTGCTTCTTCGATAGCACAAATTATTTTTTTTGTATTATCTTCAAAATTGCCAATGTGATAATTTTGTTGTGCTAAAAATATTTTCATACCCATACCCTTAAAGGAGCTTAACTTTATATTAATTAATCAATCTTTCACTTGTAAAGTTAAAACTTCAAAAGCATTATTGGCTATGAGATTATCTATTATTGCAGTTACCCTTTGTTTGATTTTATTTTCCTGCTCAAATAAAAAAATTCCTGACGTTTCCAACATTAAAATAAGCCTGACAACTGAGCGTTTTGAAAAGAATTTTTTTGATACTTCCACTACAAATCTACTTATTTATCTAAAACAATTAAATACAAATACGCCTTCTTTTGTAGAAAATTATCTTACTAAAATATTATCGGTAGATCCAATGTGGCCGGCCGATACAGCAGCAGCATACGTAAATGCTTTTATAAAAGCTTACAGACCTGTATTCGATTCAGCAGAAAAAATATTTAATGATTTCACTCCTTATGAAAAGGAAATAAAAAAAGGTTTGCAATTTGTAAAATATTATTTCCCCAACTACAAGCTTCCCCAAAAAATTATTACATACATAGGTCCGGCTGATGGCTTTGGAGATATTTTATCGGAAGATGCGTTGATAGTTGGATTGCAACATCATCTTGGTAAAAACAACCCGTTATATAAAACGACATTTGTACAGGAAACTTATCCCGATTATATTTCCAGAAGGTTTGAACCGGATTATATTGCTGTTAACTGCATAAAAAATATTGTAAATGATCTTTATCCCGAAAAGCAGGAAGATAAACCAATGGTAAATCAAATGATTGAAAAGGGAAAAAGGTTATACCTGTTAAGTATGTTACTTCCCACAAATGATGAGTACAAATTAATCGGCTACACCCAAGATCAATTGAAAGACAGTTATTCACATGAAGCGGTTATATGGGATTTGTTCATTAAGAATTCCCTATTACAGATAACAGATAAAAATATCATCAAAAATTATGTTGATGAAAGCCCTAAAACACAGGAGTTGGGTGAAGGTGCACCGGGTAATATTGGCTCATTTGCAGGATGGCAGATAATTAAAAAATACGTACAAAAAAAACCTGCAACTACTTTGCAGGAATTAATGAATTTAGACACAGAAATTATTTTTCAGGAAGCAAAATATAAGCCTTGATTTCTTTACGCAGCCTGCGACTGTTGCTGTGTTACTACAACCGGTTTTTTCCCTAATGATTTCATTACCCTAAAGTGAGAAAGCATAGCTCCAAACATTGTATTGTATTTATTGTAAGGAAGATTAAATTCTTTACATTTCGCCATTACTATTTTGCTAATGGCAGGATAATGAACATGGCTTACCCGTGGAAAAAGATGATGCTCAATTTGGAAATTTAATCCTCCAACAAACCAGGATACTACTGGATTCCCCATAGCAAAATTAGAACTTGTTTTTACTTCATGCTCTGCCCACGCAGTTTCAACATGCTTTGTTTCATCCAATGCCACATTTTCAAATTCTGTATTTTCTACCACATGTGCCAATTGAAATGTTAGCGACAATGTTACCCCCATAACCATATGCAATATCATAAAACCTAATAGCCATGAACCAAAGCCCCATACTATTGCAGGAATAACCATATAAAAAGTGAAGTATAAAATTTTTGTTAACCAAAAAATAAAATGATTTTTTGCAGACAGTTTCCAAGCTTCCGTTGTATATATTTTACGGGTAAAATATTTCGTAAAATCCATAAAAAACAGCCAAAAAATAGAAGACAAAGCGTAGATAGGCAAGAGGTATAAATGTTGTACTTTATGAGCCGGTACCCACTTTTGTGTTTCGCATTGACGAATGATGGGGCTTTTAGCTATGTCATCGTCAATACCATCTACGTTGGTATAAGTGTGGTGTATAATATTGTGTTTTTGTTTCCAGAAATAGGAGCTAGCACCCAATGCATTTGCAGTTAAACCCAATGCATCATTTATCCATGTTTTGGTACTGTAGCTGCCATGGTTAGCATCATGCATTACACTAAAACCTATACAGGCAAATACAAACCCTAACAAAGCACAAAGCAATAAAGCTGGTAAAGCATTTATTTTAAAAAACATCAAACTTCCATAAATTATTATGGCAGTACCAACCAGGGTTATAGTTTTGATGTAGAGTCGCCAGTCGCCAGTTTTTTTTATTTGCTTTGTTTCAAAATATTCATCAACTGCCACTTTTAAACTTTGGTAAAATAGATTATTTTGATTGTCGAATGTTACTTTTGCCATTTTGAATCCTGAATTTTAAATTTGGACATCGTAAATTACGGGAAAAATATGAATGTAGATGAGAACACGAATGCTTTAGTTTAATTTAAAGGGCACCGTCATTTCAAAGGAAGGTATAATTACATCAAATTTTTTGTTATTGTTAACGTTTTCCATCAAATAAGTCCCGTACATTTTACCAATTTCCGTTTTTAAATTACAGCCACTGATGTACTGATATTCATCACCTGGATTAATCTGTGGTTGCATACCAATAACACCTTCACCTTCTACCTCCCGCAAACTTCCTGTAGCATCATAAATATACCAATGCCTTCGTAATAATTTAACCGCATAGGTATTGTTATTTTGTATGGTAATACGGTAAGCAAACATAAATTCACCAACTGAAGGATTGCTATATTCCGGCTGATAAAAAGTTTCTACACTTACTGTAATTCCCTCTGATATTTTAGAGATCATTCTATTGATTTGCTTTCTGTAAAATTAGCTTAAAAAACATCTTTTATTCTATATTATAGTGTAATTTATAAAATCATTACCTTAAGCCAATAAAAACACCTGATTAAGCCTATGTTGTTATTACAGTTTTATTGCAGCCTGCTTTATGCATTCATACAGGCATTTGTTTAAAAGTACTTTCCGACATTTTTGAACCACGAAGACAACTATGGATTGTTATTGGCAAAGCTTCGACTATTATGATATTTAAACAGGTAACTTATTGCACTAACGGAGCCATTGATATCATGGCAATATTAGTCAACAACCGGATGAAAAAAGGTTAATTATTAACCAATTTTCTTTGTATTTGTATACCCGTATTTTTGTAACCATTGCAACACTTTATCTCTGTTATCGCCTTGCACAATAATTTCACCCTCCTTTACAGAGCCCCCCGTTCCACAAAAAGTTTTTAATTTTTTACCCAATTCTTCCTTATCTGTTTCTTTGCCAATAAAACCTTCAATCAATGTTACCGCTTTTCCTGCACGATGCTTTTTATCTAACCTGACTTTTATTTTTTGCTGGGTAGGCAGTAATGTTTCCTCTTCTTCCTTACCTTCTTCAAAAGGTTTAAAATTAGGATCTGTTGAATATACCAGCCCACCCAGAGAATTTATTTTTTTATTTCCCATGACTATTTTTTACACTTTTCTATTAAAAATTTGTTTAAAGTGCTTTCGTAATTACTGCCTTTAAACTTAAATCCAAACTTTTAGCCTGGTGAATAATTGCGCCACTCGAAATAAAATCTACACCTGTTTCCGCATATGCTTCAATATTATTTAAATTAATGCCGCCACTAGCTTCAGTTTCATATTGTCCGGCAATTATTTTAATTGCTTCAGTAATTAATGCTGGTGTAAAATTATCAAGCATAATGCGGTTTATTTTTCCTACCGCCATTACTTTTTTTACATCCTCAATATTCCTGGTTTCTACTTCAATTTGTAAACCCTTTTTTGTAGTTTGCACGTATTGATATGCCTTATTGATTGCCTTTTCAATACTTCCACAATAATCAATGTGGTTATCTTTAAGCATAATCATATCATACAAACCAAAACGATGATTAACACCACCTCCAATAATAACAGCTTGCTTTTCTAAAAAGCGAAAATTTGGCGTGGTTTTTCTTGTATCAAGCAATTTAGTTTTATAACCGCTGAGCTTGTCTACATATTGTCTGGTGAGTGTTGCAATACCACTCATTCGCTGCATGGTATTTAACACCAATCTTTCTGTTTGCAAAATAGTGTGTACGTTGGCTTCTACATCAAACGCAACCTCCCCATACTTCATACTTTCTCCATCTTTTTTATAAGATGTAAAAATTATACCAGGTTCCATAAAACGAAATATCTTTTCCGCTACTGCAACACCTGCTAAAATTCCGTCTTCTTTAATTTTTAATACTGCTTTGCCTTTTGCCTCTTTATCAATACAAGATAAAGTAGCGTGATCGCCATCACCAATATCTTCTGTTAATGCATTCTCTATCAACTGTTGTAATAAAATATTATAATTTATCATGCACAAATTTAAAAAATAAAAAACCCGTAAAAGAAAAACTCTTACAGGTTTAGTAAAATAGTTATATAACAAATAAAGTGTTAATGGTTTTCAAAACGGAGTTCCTGTAAAACCAGTTGATCCCCTCTTTGCTTCATGTAAATAGTAGTTCTATAGCTTCCTCCTTTTGTTACAAGTGTGCCTATACAATACTTAGAGCCTGCATTTTCTCCTGTATGAATTATATCGAAACTTTTTACAATATTTATTATAAAAAAATCTTTTAATACCAGTTCTGCCTGGCTTTTACTATAGTTATTACTTTTATCAGGCATACTAATTTCAATATTTTTATCAAAAAATTTAGCCACCTGTGAAGCATTGCCTGATTTCATAGCAGCAATTACATAATCAATACCTAACTGAACCTTAAAAGAGGAACAAATGGTGATTATACTTACTGAAACAATCGTAAAAAAAAATTTCATAGTGAATGTTTTGTATTTCATATTTTGCTAAAAACGTGCCAACCTAAAGTTTTATTATTAGGTGTAAGTTATGAGCAATAATTTAATGACAACAAGCTTATCGTAAAAGCTGCAAAAAAGTTAACTTTGGAATATGAATAATAAAAGATCGATATTAATTATAATGGATGGATGGGGCCTTGGCAAGATTAAAAGCAGTGATGCTATACAAAATGCACAAACCCCTTTTGTTAACTCCCTTTACAAAAAATACCCTAATGCTACATTGATTACCTGCGGTGAAGATGTTGGTTTACCTGAGGGACAAATGGGAAATAGTGAAGTAGGACATTTAAATTTAGGTGCAGGCAGAATTGTTTACCAGGAATTACAAAGAATAAATGTGGCCATACGTAGTGGCGAATTTCAACAAAATCCAGTGCTATTAAATGCTATACGATATGCAAAAGAAAATAATAAAACATTGCATTTATTAGGTTTGGTGAGTGACGGCGGTGTTCATTCTCATATAAACCACTTAAAGGCCCTAGTTTCACTTTGTAATAGTGAAGGATTAAAAAATGTATTGGTACATGCATTTACAGATGGTAGAGATACGGATCCTAAAAGTGGCCTCCGTTTTTTAACTGAACTGCAGGAGCATTTAAAAACAAGCACTGGAAATATTGCTTCCGTAACCGGTCGTTATTATGCCATGGATAGAGATAAAAGATGGGAAAGAGTTAAGCTTGCTTATGATGCAATGGTTAATGGAATTGGAGTTGAAACCACTGATATTTTAGATGCCATAGAAAAATCTTATAAGGAAGGCATTACAGACGAATTTGTAAAGCCCATCATCAATGCAAGTATTGCTAATACCAAAATAAAAGAGGGAGATGTGGTTATCAGTTTTAATTTTAGAACAGATCGCTGCAGGGAGATAACTGAAGTTTTAACCCAGATAGACATGCCAGCACTAGAAATGCATAAATTGAATTTGCATTATACCACTATGACGCAATATGATCAGTCCTTTCAGAAGGTAAATGTTGTTTTTAAAAATGATGATCTAAAAAATACATTAGGAGAAATTTTAGAACAGAATAAAAGAGCTCAAATACGTATTGCTGAAACAGAAAAATATCCGCATGTATCTTTCTTCTTTAGCGGAGGCAGAGAAATACCATTTGATGGTGAAAAAAGAATTATGATTCCATCGCCGAAGGTTGCGACCTATGATTTAAAGCCCGACATGAGTGCTTATGAACTTACTGCTGCAATTATTCCAGAAATAGAAAATAAAACAGCTGATTTTATATGTTTAAATTTTGCCAATGCAGATATGGTGGGCCATACAGGTGTTTGGAACGCTGTTATAAAAGCGGTAGAAACAGTTGATGCCTGTGTAGAAAAAGTAGTAACAGCAGCGTTAGCAAATGATTATGCTGTCTTTCTTTTAGCAGACCATGGTAATGCCGACTATGAAATTAATGTTGATGGAACACCAAATACTGCACACTCATTAAACCTGGTGCCATTTTTTATTATTGACAATGAATGGAACGGCCATTTAAAAAGTGGTAAATTAGGTGATGTTGCACCAACTATTTTATCAATGATGCAACTTCCTATTCCAAAGGAAATGACAGGAAGTATTTTGATTAACAAGTAATTCTTACACCTGCAATTGCAATTTTTAGTGATCACGATATTGCAATCGATTTTAAAAATACACCAGCCAAATATTCAATATTTATTGCTCTACTTATAACATTTGTGATTATTCAATTTATTCATCCCCAAAAAATATTGCGGATACATCAACTTTAATGACAAACGATATCAGCAAAGTTTACGTAGTTCCAGATAGCCAGATAGTGTAAGCCAGATTTTAAAAACAAGTTGTTATAATTGCCATAGTAATAATACCCTATATCCATGGTATTCAAAAATACAGCCTGTTGCATGGTGGCTAAATGTTCACATTGAAGAGGGAAAGAAGGAAATCAATTTTTCTGAATTTGCTACCTATAGAATTGGAGGCCAGTACAAAAAAATGGATGAAATACTTAAACAAGTTAAAGAAGATGAAATTCCGTTGTCCTCTTACACTTTAATACATAAAAATGCAATCCTAACACAAAGCCAAAAGGTAGCAATTTCCAATTTGGCTTCAACGGTAAGAGATATAATTAAAGTTAACAATCCCGCAGACACCCTAATAACTAAAAGACTTTCACCAAAAGTCTAAAATTAATCATACCTACTTATGTTTATAAAATGTAATAATTTTATTATGTATATTAATAGACTTATATAAATTTTATTGTAAAAGCAGCAATAAATAGAACCAAATTGTCTATATTTAAGTTGTAAAACCAAGCACAAATTATGACGGAAGAGATCATACTAAAAGGATGTCTTGAAAATAATGCAGCCTCCCAAGAGGCTTTATATAATCGTTTAAGTCCAAAAATGCTTGGCGTTTGTTACCGTTTTGCTAAAAGTAGAGAAGACGCAGAAGACATGCTTCAGGAGGGATTTATAAAAATTTTTGCGCAAATTCATCAATATAGAAATGAAGGAGCACTTGAAGGTTGGATAAGAAGAATAGTGGTACACACCTGTATTAATATTCTCAAAAAAAATAAAAAGTTTTCTGATAGTGTTGATATTTCTTATGCAAATGGAGTTGGTATTAGAGAAGAAAATATTCCTTCCATTATGCAAGCCAAGCAGGTAGTTGAATGCATTAGATTACTACCAGTTGGCTATCGTACTGTGTTAAATCTATATGCCATTGAAGGATATTCACACAAGGAAATTGGCAGCATGTTAGATATTGAGGAAAGCACAAGCCGTTCTCAATATACAAGAGCCAAGGTAATGCTGGAAGAAATTTTAGTTAAGAAAAATATATTGTTAAGGCCACGAAATAAAGCGATTATTGCACTAAAAGGAGCCGTTGCTAACAACTAATAAAATAACGATTGTTTATTATCAAAACTAACAGAAATTTCGTGAACGATGGACAGAAATTTAGATATTGATAACTTCGAACTGCTACTTAGAGAAAAGTCAGACGAATTTAAAATGTATCCTACCAAAAGGATTTGGCACAGCATATATAACAACATACATCCAGGCAGAAAATGGCCCTCCATTGCAATGAGTATTACGTTAATTGCCATTCTTTTATTGGTTGGTTACCTTAACACTAATAATAAAAATCTTGATCAGGTAGCCTATAATTCTGTAAATATAAATCAGCACACTTTTTCCGTAAATAACTCCAGGATATTTAATACCCCGATATTTGATTTTCTTTCTTTTGATAATTTACAACATAAAAAATTTACAACATTTGAAGATAATTCTACTTTAAATACAGCAACACTAAATAATTACAGAAATACTCAAACTGAGGTAAATTTATTACAAACAGCTAATCTACAATCTACTAAAAATAGTGTGCTAGAAACAGGTATAAACACTTTTACTTTTAAAAAAATAATAGAAAATAATTTTTATTTAATTGTAAATAAGCCCGCTTTTGAACATGTTTCAATAACACATGCTGGCATAAAAAATGAATTATCGTTTTCATTAAAAAGTAATGTGCCTGCATACGCTGTAAAAAATCCAAGTGGCATAATAGAAAATGATGGACGGGTTTTACAAGAAAAAACAATAGAACAAAATGGTTTAAAAGATAATCAGCTGAGCGCTTTTACAAATGTTACTGATGCAACTACAAGCATACTAGCTACAGGCATTCTAGAAAATAAAAACACGTTTTCTGGCAAAAGTGATGGTATTACAACTAAAGTAGAAAGTACGCTAACAAATGAAGAACAGGAATGGATAGAAAACTATGCACTGTATAATAGGGCTGCTCCCAAAAAATGGGCTGGTAAATTGGGCTGGCAAATGTACATCACACCATCTGTAGTATATCGAGATTTGAGAAATACTGCTTCAGGTGAAGGTGATATAAACAAATCAGTCATTCAACATCCTTCGTTTGGGTTAGAAATTGGAAGTGGTATTTTATATCCAATACTTAAAGGTTTAAAATTAAAAACTGGTTTGCAGTTAAACTTTACAAGATATAATGCTGAAGCTTATGGCAATTCACATCCAGTTGCCACAAGCATATTGCTGCATCGTCCTATTACAGGCCAACTTTATCCTGCATACCGATCAACGTCTTATTCTACCAATGAAGGGATTACTCCCGTTAATTTACACAATGAAACTTTTCAAATTTCTATACCCATCGGTGTTGATGTAAAACTGGCAGGTAATGAAAATTTACAATGGTATGTTGGTGCTACAATACAACCATCTTATGTGTTAGCAGGTAAGTCCTACCTAATCTCAACTGATAAAAGAAATTATATAAAGGAAAGTTCTCTTTTAAACAGGTTTAATTTAGATGCCGGATTTGAAACATTTATTAGTTATAAAACCAATAATGGATTTACGTTACAGTTTGGACCTCAATTCCGCAAGCAGCTTTTTACAACTAATAGCAAACAATATTTAATAGAGGAAAGGTTAAACAATTATGGATTTAAATTTGGTATTAGTAAACTTATAAAATGATTTAACCTCTGTGCTAATTAGTTTTAATAAATGACTTAACAAGCCGCTCCATCACTTTTGTAGCGGTTTTTGTTTTACAACACTTTCCATTTAATTTTGACAAATGAGAATACCATATTTTTTAGGCGCAATTATTTTGTTTACAGCTCGTTGTACCAATCCATCAAATAAAAAAATAACCCCTAATCAGTCGATTGTTAATGAGTCAAAAAAAGATTCTTTTTTTCCGGTAACGTCTTTTTTAAAAGGTCAGATGATTGTGTTAGATTCATTATCCATTACTCCATTACATACAATTACTATTAATAACAAAACTGATTCTATCTGGCTTAAAAAAGGCAAATTAAACTTTTTATTAGTTGACTTTCTTTCACCTGAAATAATGCAAAATAATCTTACTGATTATTTTAAAGAAACCTCTTTTAATGACCTTACTTTAAACACCATTACATATACCTATGATCCTATAAAAATATTACCTGATTCAATTTCACTAAGGCATTGGGATATTTATATAGATCCTGAGACAGGAAAAATATTAAAAGTATATATAGTAAAACAATTAAAGGAAGCACATATTACGCAGCAACTTACTTGGAAAACTAATAATTGGGCAAGCATAACTACACTAATTAATACCTCCAATGGAAATGCACAACTACAGAAAGAAGAAAAATTTATCTGGAATTTTAATTAAAATTTTATTATTTACAAAAACTATCCTTCCTTATTAAGGTTTAACATAGGCAAATGACACAAAAAGAGTTTGCAGTAATCGCTTCTACCATTCCATTACAACCTGGCATCTACAAATACTATGATGGCCAAAACCAATTGCTATACGTAGGTAAAGCAAAAAGCCTGCGCAAAAGAATAAGCTCTTATTTTTACAAAACCTACACCAATTACAAAACTCAGGAGCTTGTTCTTCGCATTAGAAAGATTGAATTTACAATTGTAAACAGCGAGCAGGACGCTTTTTTACTGGAGAATTCGTTGATAAAAAACTTTCAACCAATCTTTAATATTAATTTAAAAGATGATAAAACATATCCGTACATCGTAATTAAAAATGAAGCTTTTCCAAGGGTATTTTTTACTCGTAGAAAAATTAATGATGGTTCTCAATATCTTGGTCCTTATACATCTGTTGGTAAAGTTAGAGAGTTGCTTGACTTTATAAAACAACATATTCAGTTACGTAACTGTAAACTTAATCTTACTGCTGCCAACATTGAAAAAAAGAAATTTAAAGTTTGTCTCGAATATCATTTAGGTAATTGTAAAGGGCCTTGTGAAGGATTACAATCACTTAATGATTATGAAGAAGATTTGCAACAATTAAAAAATATTTTAAAGGGAAATCTTTCGCCGGTGATTCAGCACTTTAGAATTGAAATGCAAAAAAATGTAGAACAGCTTGAATTTGAAAAAGCCAGTATAATAAAGAAAAAACTAGAACATTTACAACAATACAAAGCAACTTCCACGATAGTAAATGAGCGGACTGGAACGGTGGATGTGTTTAGTATTTTAGAAGAAGATGATACGGCCTATGTAAATTACCTTGCTGTTAATAATGGCAGCATTGTTTTAACGAAAACAATAATATTAAAAAAGAAACTGGATGAAAGCGCTGAAGAAGTATTGAGCTTTGCCATTGCACAATTAAGAACAACTTTTAATAGTGAAGCAACCGAGATCATTATTCCATTTACAATTCATTATCCTGAACAAGATATTATTATTACAGTGCCACGAGCTGGTGACAAAAAGAAATTATTGGAATTATCCGAAAAAAATGTAAACTATTTTAAGGAGGAGCTTAGAAAAAAGAAATTATTACTATTGGAAGATAAAACGGAGACTGAAGTAAAAGACGTTTTGATACAATTACAAAAAGATCTTCAACTATCTGCATTACCAGTTAATATTGAATGTTTTGATAATTCTAATTTTCAAGGTAGTTATCCTGTTTCAGCAATGGTAAGTTTTAAAAATGGTCAGCCTAGTAAAAATGATTATAGAAGATTTAATGTTAAAACAGTAGAGGGAATAAATGACTTTGCAACCATGTCAGAAGTAGTTTTACGTAGATATAAGCGTTTGCTAGATGAGCAAATACCTTTGCCCCAACTTATTATAATTGATGGTGGTAAAGGACAGCTAAGTGCAGCAATTGAAAGTATAAAAAAACTTAACCTAGTTGGCAAAATCACCTTGGTAGGTTTAGCAAAAAATGAGGAGGAACTTTTTTTTGCAGGCGACTCAGAATCTCTAAAATTGTCATGGGATAGTGAAAGCCTTAAACTGATAAGAAGAATCAGAGATGAGGTACATCGATTTGGTATTACATTTCATCGAAACCAGCGAAGTAAAGGTAGTTTTAAAAATGAATTAGAACATATAGAAGGAATTGGAAAGGCTACTATAGATCAATTACTAAAAAAATATAAATCTGTAAAAAACATAAAAGAAAAATCACCAGAAGAGTTGGCTTCAGTAATTGGAGTATCCAGAGCTAAACTACTTATAACCTTTTTTAAAAATCAGTCAGATTTATTGGATTAAAAATAAAAAAGGGCCAGGATAAAAATCCAGCCCCGTTTTAAAATCCAATATCCTATGAAAAACCAAGTTAAAGATATATAAGTTTTATTCTCAGCCAATATCCTTAGCTGCGTAAGCCATCGTCCAACTCCATCTTGTAACCATCTTGCTTTATCAATATTTTTGTGTACTTAAACAACGATATTATGCCTGCATCTGCCGAACATCGGAATACCATGTTTTCATTAATCGAAAAATGGCAGCGAAGCGGA